>NZ_CDLUDY010000207.1:0-32227 GCF_975968855.1 Petrachloros mirabilis | reverse complement strand
CAGGGATCAAGCGAGGGGACATCGTGATCGGTTTTAACGGGAAAGAGGTCCAAAACGTGAGCCAGCTCCGCAACTTGGTGGCGCGCACCATGGTGGGGAAAGAAGCGGAGGTCAAAGTTCTTCGAGACGGAAAAGAGCAAACGCTCAGGATCAAAGAACTTTGACTTCCGCTTCTTTCCCCACCATGGTGCGCGCCACCAAGTTGCGGAGCTGGCTCACGTTTTGGACCTCTTTCCCGTTAAAACCGATCACGATGTCCCCTCGCTTGATCCCTGCCGCATAGGAGGGGCCGTTTTCATTCACATCGCTGATCAACACACCCTTCTGCTGATCGGTGAGCTTAAAGGATTTCGCGAGAGCCGGAGTCACCTCCTGGATCGCAACACCCATCCAGCCCCGGACGACCTTTCCGGTCTTCTGGAGGCTTTCGACAATATCGAGTGCGATGCTGCTGGGAATGGCAAAACCAATACCTTCCGATCCGCCGGTTCGAGAAAAGATGGCGGTATTGATTCCTATCAAATCCCCATTCATATTAACCAATGCACCGCCTGAATTACCGGGATTGATGGCGGCATCGGTTTGAATAAAGTCTTCATAATCGGCGATCCCGACATTCCCGCGACCCAGTGCACTGATAATCCCGAGAGTCACGGTTGAACTTAAACCGAATGGACTGCCGATGGCCAACACAAGATCGCCGACCTGAAGCTTTTCGTATTCCGCCCATTTCACGAATGGTAAATCCTTCGCATCAATCTTGATGACAGCTAAATCGGTCTTCGGATCTGTTCCAATGGTCGTAGCAGGGAACTCACGACGGTCACTGAGAGTCACAGTGATTTGTGTCGCCCCCTCGACCACATGGTTATTCGTGACGATGTACCCATTAGGGTCCAATATCACGCCCGACCCCGCACTCTGATCCGGGCGACCATGAGGACCCGGGGGCATTGGAGGAGGAGATGGAAGCTCACCGCCGGGCTCCTCACCACCCCCTGGAGGTCCTCCGAAAGGACCAGGAGGTAGAGGACGTCTTCCCCGTCCACCTTCCCCGCCACCGGTCACAGCTATGTTCACCACCGCAGGGGTCACTTTCTTGACGATCTCGGAAAAACCCTGGGCCATAGATGCCGGAACCCCGGCAGCTTGGGCCGTGGGATCACCTGGCAATGGATTGAGGGTACAAGAAATAGCTAGAAGGCACAGAGAACTGGCAAGGCCTAGGGTGCGACCAACCTTACTCCACTTTGCCATGACCGGATTCCTCCAAGAGGTTATAGAGTCCATGTTTCAAACCGCCGAACGGTGCATTGTACACTATCCTTTCCTGAGGCTTCAAAGACTAATCGCCTGCTCTTTCCGAAATTTGATCTGTTGCAATAGCTCTCTTCGCCCAATGAAGCCGACGGTCTACACTCCAGCCACCTAGGAGAAAATGCTAGTTTGTCATTTGACCGGACTTTCCATTACCGTACGGCAATCCAATGGACGGCGCCGGACGGCGCCGTCCCGAAAACTGTGCCCGAACCATCGGAGCTCATGCCAAGCGAATCCAATACTGATCCGCCTGAACTATCAATTGTGATTCCAGCGCATAACGAAGCTGATCGAATCCTTCCCTACCTTCAAACAGTTACCAACTATCTCAGAAATCGAGACCGGTCGCATGAAATCCTGGTCGTCAATGACGGCAGCGCTAGTCCAACGGTTGGCTACCTCTACGCCCGCATACGCCTCATTTCCCTCCCGAGACGCCGAGGGAAAGGGGCTGCCGTTCGGCTCGGCATGCAGGAAGCCTCCGGGTAGATACAACTCTTCACCGATGCGGACGGAGCCACTCCCATTGAAGAACTGTATCGCCTTGAACAGGCCCTGACAAAAGGCGCAGACATTGCCATCTGCTCGCGAGCTCTTGCGGCACAACTCCCGCAACTCTCTGTTCGCGCACGCCGCTCTCGAAGCGTATTGGGGACTTTTTTTAATATCTTTGTTCAACGGTGGGACTTGCTGGTATTGGCGATACTCAATGTGGATTCAAACTGTTCCGCAGAGGGATTGCCCAGGAACTTTTTGCCCATGCGTCAATCGACGGATTCGGTTTCGATCTGGAAGTACTCTACCTGGCGAGACGAGGGGGTTATCGTATTGCAGAAGTGCCCGTAAACTGGTCGGATCAACCGGGCTCGAAGGTATCGGTGATCAAGGACGGTCTAACTATGTTTCGTGACCTGGCTGTGGTTAGGATCAACGCTCGTAGAGGTCTCTATGATCCTTTCCTTCATTCACCCGGATATTGAGGAAAACTTCGCCACACCGGTTGCGCCAGACTTGTAGCCTCATAAATTTCAAGGCAAGCTGTCGCCATCCAAGTTATTAAGGCTCTTCCCTCATGATTCGACTTCTGCACAGATTCGCCATTCGACTCAAATAAAAAAGGGGTGGAGGATATCCCTCCACCCCTTCGGTATTCCCACTATGACGAGAACGAGCTTAGTCCTTACAGAAGCTCCGCTCATAGTTAATGATCGTCCAAGCCTCTTCTTCGGTAATGGCAGCAGGAATCAACGAAACCATTCCGGTGCCAGGGCTGCCGTTCTTGATGACCCAGAAGAGCTCGCCGTCTTTCCGCTTCTTGTGGAACTTGCAGTTCGTGAAGTTCCGTGGGCTAGGATTCAAAATTTGGCCGGCAGGGCCATCGCCCTTCCCCTCTTTACCATGGCAATTAAAGCAGGTACCCTTCCCTTCGAACAGCGCTTTCCCTTTGGCGATGTTCTCAGGAGTGGCTTCAACCGGATTCTTCATCTGCCTGGCTGCCGACATTTGATCCGAAGGAACGCGGGGTTTCAATGGATCTTTCTCCTCTGCTCCCGCGATCGTTGCAGTCAGCATCAGCACGGCAGCGCTGACTCCGAGAAACTTAGAAAAATTCCCCATCACACATCCTCCTTTGTATTGTTACCACCACTCTTTGCACACTATCGACCCGAGGCAGCTGGATTGGCTGCAGAAGACTCTTTAGGAAAAAAACGCCCGGACTATAGCAACGGCATTCTGTGCTTGTCAAGCAAAGGAACCTCGATCCGATGACTTTCGTGTCTCTCCGAGAACCTCTCCAAAAATTTTGCCTCTCCTCAAACCGCACCATCGCCGCAAATAAAATCTTGTTCCAATATTTCCTACATGCCTTACACTCTAGTTACTTTTTGCAGATCAAACGTCGTGCCAGAAAGCTTCCCAATCCAATATCCCCATATTTCACCTATTTAGGCCCTGCGAGTGTTCACCATAAACTGTACTCCTTCGATATCGTGACACCATTGCGCCTCACGACCGCCTCGCTGCCCCATGCGGGAATTCCAATCGCAGTTCATTGTTGTGAACGCTACGCGTGGACGGTTTGGGGGAAAGGGGAAAAGATCAGCGCTTGAGGAGAATATCGCGGACAACTTTACCGCTGGGTCCGAACGGTTTTTGAGGCTTACCGTTAAGTTCAGCTTTTACGCCACCGGCGTTTCCCAGCGTGATCACAAATTGTTCCTGCGCTTCCCACTTGGCTTTTTCGCCAGGCCTCAGCAAGGCTTCCTGTGGACTTCCTCCGTCAATTTGCAGGACAACCCAGCTCAGTTCCGTGGCTTCCAGATCCAACCTGAGCGGTTCTTCTGCACTTGAAGCGCCAGCACCAGAGATTCCATCTACGATACTTTCAGTCCCTACAGGGGGAGGAATTGGGAGAGATGCCTCCTGTGTCTTCGATGAGGAGGGAAGAGCGCCACCACTCTCTCTCGTTTGGCCGGAGTCGGGCTGAGGCGTGGAGGCGACAGAGGTCTTTTCTCCCTTGCCCTTGGCGACAGAACCTCTCCCGCGCTCTTCAGAACTGGCAGGAGTCTGTTGGATGTCCGAACTTGGTTTGACATCCCTTTTCTGAACGGAAGGCGGAAGTTCTGACGTCGTCCGACGGACGAGGAGAGAGGACTGCTCTCGACTGAGCAACACGACCAAGGTAAGAATCGCAATCCCTATGGCGATGACCACCGCTTTCCGATTCGCTCTTCTCTTGCGCTCCTCTTCAGCTTGACGGGCCTTGAGACGCTCCCGTTCATCTTGCTTTTCATAGAAGGCCCCTGCTGACTGTATGAAACGATGGATGGCATCTTCCTCATCCAAACCCAATGAGCGCGCATACGATCGCACAAACCCGCGGGCGAAGACCTGATCCGGCAATTTGGCAAAATTCCCCTCCTCGAGAGCCCGAACAAAATCCACACGGATCCTCGTCTTCGAGGCTACTTCCTCGATAGTCAACCCCTTGGTTTCCCGAACTTGTCGAAAAAATTCTCCGATCGATTCCATCGGTCACTCTCTACGGCTTCATCCGTGCCAGAATTTCCCTAGCTTCTTCGGCATAATTGCCAGTTTCATCCAGCGTGGTAACTTTCGTCAGCGCCTCCCTTGCCCGACGTTCAAACCCCATTTTGAAATAAACCCGCCCGAGTTCCAACTGAAGCAGGGCCGGAGGCACACTGGGAGGATTGACAGCCAACGCATCTTCCAGCGCCTCCATCGCACCCTGATTGTCTCCTTGCTGCACCAGAGCTTTTCCCAAGTGATATCTCGCCAGGTCGGGTGTCGGATAAAGCGGGTTGCTCAAGGCACGGCGATACTCAGCAATAGCCTCTGGAACACGGTCTTGGCTGGCTAGCACTTGCCCCAAGTACGTATGGGCTTCCGAATAGTCTTCATCAATCCTGATAGCCTCACGAAACTCTGCTTCCGCTTGTTTTAGCTTCCCCTGCACCACAAGTATGTGTCCCAACCCATAGTGCGCCTCTTTGTTGTCGGGATTCAACTGGATCGCCTTCTGGAACGATACAAACGCTCGCTGGCGGTCAGTTTGGAGATTGGCGACTCCCTCTTGGTAATAGCCCTTGGACTGCTGCTTCGCTTCCTCCGTTGTCGCACAGGCGCTCAACAGCCCAATTGCCACTGAACCAACAGCCAAAACATGGAAGAGAAATTTCTGGGGCAGGTGCATCACCCTCACGGAAGATCCTCAAAATGAGTCAACTGTTTAAAGGCCCGGAAACGGTCCTGAATCTCTTTGTAATCTAGGACTCGCAAACGGTCAAGACTAAAGGCTTCTACTGTAAATGAAGCCATTACGCTTCCAAATATAATGGCTTGTTTCAGGGACTCAACAGACTGGTTTCCCGTCGCCGCAAGATGGCCAAGGAAGCCACCTGCAAAGGTATCACCGGCCCCGGTAGGGTCGCGTACGTCTTCAAGCGGGAATGCAGGAGCGCCGAATACTTGTTTCTCGTTAAACATCAAGACTCCATACTCCCCACGCTTGATAATCAGGTGCTTCGGGCCCCTCGCTAAAACCTTTTGCGCAACCTTCACCAAGTTCGAGTCCCCCCCCAGGGCCCTGGCCTCCCCGTCGTTGATGATCAAAATATCGACTTTCTCCAGAACACGCCAGAGGGCATCTCTCTTGCCATTGATCCAAAAATTCATCGTGTCGCAGGCCACAACCGGTGGTCGAGGAATTTTGTTGAGCACGTCCAACTGTAATTCAGGATCGATGTTCCCGAGAAACAGCACCTGCGGAGATCGATAGGCATCCGGGATCTTGGGACGGAAGGTCTCAAACACATTCAATTTTGTATCGAGCGTGTGCGCCTCGTTGAGTTGATGCGTGTATTCACCTTTCCATCGAAAAGTAGCGCCTGGGCGTCGCTCCAGCCCGGCAAGATCGATCTTTCTGCTCTTCAAGAACGCCAGGTGTTGTGCCGGGAAATCTTCCCCCACGACGGCGATCAAGTCGACTTCCGTAAAATAGCTCGCAGATGTCGAGAAATAGGTGGCTGAGCCCCCCAACACCTCCTGAGCTTCACCGAACGGTGTCTTGACCGAATCCAATGCGACTGAGCCCACGACCAATAATTTTCCCATGCTGTTACCGTTTTCCTTTCGCCGGGGGAAGCACACGTTGAATCAACAAGCCAAGTTTCCGACGAAGTGCAGGAGTGAAGGCTTCCGGTGCGGTGACTATGGCGTCCTGCAGGGCCCATTGACATCGGCAGTCGACAACAGACGCTGCAGATGGTACTACGCCGCGCAATACCTGCTTGGCCAAGGCCACATTCTGGCGAAGCGTGGCGAGGATGGCCTGAACGGTGACCGCCTCTTCAGTTTCATGCCAACAATCATAATCCGACACCAACGCCAAGGAGGCAAAGCAAAGCTCGGCCTCGCGGGCAAGCTTCGCCTCCGGAAGATTCGTCATGCCGATAACGCTCACCCCCCATTGGCGATACAGCTGCGACTCGGCTTTGGTAGAAAACTGCGGCCCCTCCATGCAGATATAGGTCCCGCCTTGATGCACCGTCGCACCCAGGGCTTGAGCAGCCGCCAAGAGCGACGACCCCAAAGAGGCGCAAACCGGCTCACCGAATCCCACGTGAGCCACTGCCCCGCCTTCGAAAAATGTCGAAGGACGCCGTTTGGTCAAATCGATGAACTGATCCGGCAACACCACGTCACCCGGCTTGATCGACTCTTTCATGCTGCCGACGGCACCAATGGAAATGACCCGCCGCACGCCGATAGATTTAAGAGCATAAATATTTGCGCGATAATTGATGTCCGACGGATTGTATCGATGTCCCCGTCCATGCCGAGAAAGGAATGCCACTCTGACACCGTTCAACTCACCGAGCACAACGGCATCGGAGGGACGACCGAAAGGGGTCCGCACGAGACGTTTCGTGACGTCGCGCAACCCTTCGATGTCGTACAATCCGCTTCCGCCTATAATTCCGATCTCCGCTTTAACTCGATCTGCCGCTCGAACCATATTCGTTACAAGCTCCCCTGATGCTCCTTCGTCTCAGTCCGCCCTCGACTCTCCTCCAGTTCGTCCAGAAACCGGTCGACCAGATTCAGGACGACGCCCACGGTTCGATCAAACGGTTCGGACTCGTCGAGTTTCAGCCACCTCACACCCCGGTCTTGTCTGAACCATGTCATCTGCCGTTTTGCAAAACGCCTGGTGTCGCGCTTGAATCGCCGCACCATCTCATCCCAGTCATACTCACCGGTTAGATGCGCGGCAACGTGACGATAGCCCAGTCCCTTCATCGCGGCACAATCGCGAGAATACCCCCTCTCAAGCAATGACTGAGTTTCCTGAACCATTCCGTTGGCCAATTGCCAATCAATCCGCTCCTCGATGCGGCGGTAGAGATGGGGACGTTCACGGTCGAGGCCGATGATCAGAGTGGAGAACGGCCGATCTCCGAATCGATGCCGTTGTTGGAATTCAGAAATCGGCCGGCCCGAAAGTTGATAAACCTCCAGCGCACGAATTACTTTCGCCGAGTCTCGAGGGTGCAACTTCGCTGCGGTGGTCGGATCCACGGCGACTAGACGCGCATAGAGCCGGTCATACCCCTGCTCTCTCGCTTCACCCCGCAACCGTGCCCGGACCACAGGGTTGGAAGGGGGGGCCTCGCACAGCCCTTCTAACAGCGTCCGAATATATAGGCCGGTCCCTCCTGCAACCAACGGGAGACGCCGTTCCTGGAAAAGGCGGCTTATCGCGTCGCTCGCATGGCGCCGGAAGAGTCCTGCGTTAAAAGGTTCGTCAGGGTTGACAAGGTCAATCAATCGGTGTGGAACACCTTCCCAGGAAGCTATTGGAGGTTTGTCCGCGCCGATGTCCAAACCCCGATAGACCTGCCGAGAATCAGCGGTCAAGATCTCGGTGCCGAAGTGCTTGGCTACCTCCACAGCAATCCGGCTCTTTCCCACAGCAGTCGGACCAAGGATTACGACGAGTGGTTTAAGCTGCAGTTGTTTGTCCGTGAGGACTCGCATGTTGGCAAGGGGCACGATGGTCATGACCATCCAACCCGCCCGAACAGTTTATCGAGTTCATCGCCGGAAAGGCGAAACACTGTGCGTCTCCCATGGGGGCAGGTCGTCACCAACCCTTCTTCGACCCAATCTCGAATCAGTTGCTCAATTTCCGGCAACGCCAGCGATCGCCCGGCCTGAACAGCACTTCGGCAGGCCAGCGAAGCCAAAATCGGCTCGACGCGTGCCTCCAACGACGACGTACTGTTCCACTGGGATAAGTCCTCAAGGAGGTCTTGCATCAGCAGCACGGCGTTAAATGGGCCGATCCCCGCAGGCACGGCCCGGATCACCATGGTGGTTCCTCCGAAGGGTTCGATCACGAGGCCGAGTTGCTCAAGATTCCCACAGTGCGCCTCTACCAACGTAGAGTGCGCCACGGACAACTCAACTGGCTCGGGAATAAGAAGCGGCTGCGAGACTATTTGCCGTTGCCTCCATTTTCGCAATAAGCGCTCGAACAACACACGCTCATGCGCGGTATGTTGGTCAATCACCTGCAACTCCTGCCCTACCTGTGCCACGAGGTAAGTCTGCCGAAGTTGGCCGAATGGCATGACGAGCGGCGCCGCAGGTTCTCCATAGTACACCCCCGCTTCTTGGGCGAAGAGAGATGCAGGAGAACGTGCGTCAGTTGAAGGTGATAATGTTGAAGCCCGCCTTGACGGTATCGAATTCTCGGCGTTGCCGGACTGCTGTGGAACCATAGGTCCGGGTGAGGGATCCGTCTTGGCTTGAAATACACTCTCAATGCCTGTCTTCGATTTATCCTGAGGGACGTTTAGATTCAATACCAGCTTCCGTTCCGGACCGCCGATTGCATGCCGGACCACATGTCGTACGAACTGGTGAACGGCCTCTTGATCGGTAAACCGGATTTCTCGCTTGGCAGGATGCACATTGACATCGATCTGTTCCGGAGTAATCTCGATGAACAGCACGAAGGTCGGATTAGAACCCTTTGGCAGGGAAGACCCGTAGCCGTCGGCAACCGCGTGAAATACCGCCGCGTTCCTGATCGGACGCCGATTGACAAAGAGATCTTGCGGAGTTCTTGATGATCGGGCATGAACCGGATCAACTATGATACCGCCGATCGCGCACCCTGACATTCGCCCTTGCACCTCGATCGATTTGTCGAGGAAGGCCGGACGATAGACTTGGAGTATCCGGTCCCGATCAGACGTCACTGGAGGGTAATTCAGAACCTCCTGACCGTTATGTGTGAGCCGAATATGTACGGAAGGCCACGCAAGAGCGGTTTGTTGAAGCACGTGGCTGATACGTGAAAATTCCGTCGCGGTCGACTTCAGAAACTTCTTCCTTGCCGGCTGGTTATAGAATAAGTCTGATACCTCGATTTTCGTTCCGGGAACCGGAGCGGCATCCGCGATATCCTCCCGTACCCCGCCGACAAGCATGAGACGGGTCCCGTAATCCTCTTGTCTTGTCGCTGTCGTCACCTGAACTCTGGAAACGGAGGCAATACTGGGAAGCGCCTCACCCCGGAAACCCATCGTACGAATGGAGGTCAGGTCTGCATCCGACCGCAGTTTACTTGTCGCATGCCGTTCGAAGGCGAGAGGGAGATCGGCTCGACTGATGCCCTCCCCATCATCCGTCACGCGAATGAACGACACACCCCCGTCTCTCACGTCGACCGAGATCCGCGTGCTGCCAGCATCGAGACTGTTTTCGACTAATTCTTTTACGACGGCGGCGGGACGCTCAATGACTTCGCCGGCGGCAATTCGACTGACGACATCAGGAGCCAGCAGGTGAATGGTGCCGGAATGACTCATGGCCGGCATAAGCTGAATCCTCGAATCACGCATCTCACACGAATGCCATGTTTGGGGAAAAGCAGGGCAGGATCGTTCATCGAATATCGGCTAACTTATTCTTCGCCAGCTTAGCTTCATCTGACGAGGGGAATTCTTCAATGACCCGTTTGAGACTTTTCTTTGATTTGACAAGATCCCCGGTTTCAGCAGCTGCCACACCGAGCTTGTAGAGAGCTGCCGGCACTTTCTCGTTGCCAGGATATTCCGTCGAGACATATTCAAAAGACTGAATCGCCCGCGGATAATCCTTTTGTTGATAGTACGACTCTCCGAGCCAATAATGAGCGTTGGGTGTCAGTGAGGTCCCGGGGAAGTCTTTTACAAATCGCTGAAAGCCTGCCACGGCCAAATCATATTTCCCATTCAGATAATCATTGTAGGAAAGGTTGAAGGCAGAAGTCGGAGTGATGGCCGGGATATTCGGTATCGCCGCAACTCCGTCAGTTGATCCGCTTGGCTTCAGCGGTTTCGAAGGGCGTAACAGTTCCGATGGAACAGGCTCCACTTTGGGCACAACCGCGACCGCTGAAACCGCCTCGTCCAATTTCGCTATACGAAGCTCCAGCTTCTGCAAGCGAGCAGAGAGGTCCTCATACCGGCTTTTGGAAGGTTCAACGTCTTTCGAATGCTCCAAAGACTCCATCCGGCGCTGTATCGCATCTAACCGTTGGTGGTCTTGGTCCTGTGATTTCGCTATGGTAGACAGGCGATCTCGGATTTCGACGAAATCCGCGTGCTTCGCGCAACCGCCCAGGATGGAGAGGAGTGGAACCATCAATCCTAAGCCAACCAGTCTGCCACGCAGTCGTCCGACAATCATCGAATCCCCTTCAACTGATTAAGCTTATCGTAGGCCTTCCCCGCTTCCGGGCTCTTGGGGTAGAGAGTCACCACTTGTTTGAAGGCCGAAGAAGCCCGCTTCTTGTCCTTCAGCGCCAGATAGGCATAGCCTTTTTTCAAGATGGCAGCCGGAACTTTTTCGCTTTGCGGATAATCGAGCTCGACCCGGTCATAGGAATCAATCGCCTGCTTGAATTCCTTCTTGCCGTAATAGGATTCCCCAAGCCAATACCTCGCATTCGGTGCAAGTTCGGAATTGGGGTACTGCGACAAGAAAGCCGCAAAGCCATGCCGTGCTTCTTCGAATTTCCCGTCCCTAAACAGGTTTAACAGACGTTCATAATCCCCCTTGTCAGGCCGTTCTACCGGCCGAACCGCTGCGACAACCTGGGAAGCTGGAGCCTCGCTCGTCTGTGCTGCCTGAGACACAGGGCTCATCGAGGACTCCTGGCCCTGCCTGACCGAGGAGGCGACTTCCCTCTCACGCTGCGAAACCGAGTCCTGCCCGGAAACAGAAGAGGATTGTTGCGCCGGGGCAGCTTTCTGAAGATGATTGGCACCGTTCCCGCCCATCCCTGAACGAGCCTCGTAGGCAACCTGTTCGACGGTTTTGGCCAACTCATCAAGCCGATGATCCTGATCGTTTATACGAGCTTCGAGCTTTTGGCCGACCGAGGCAACGTAGTTGTTCGTCTCGGCAGACTGTTCATCGATGCGTAATGCAAGCTTCTGGGCCACATCGGCCAAGCTCTTGTTCACTTCACCCAAATGCCCTGTCATGACCTTACTCGTTTCATTCACGTGGTCAGTTGACGCCTTCAAATCCGTATCGATTTTTGCAGTCAGTGACTTGGTAGCATGCTCTTCCTGATCGATCCGCTCGACTAAACCGGTCAATGATTCCCTAAATCCCGCGAGAGCCTGGCTGAACTGAGTGAACTTCGCCGAAAGCTGTTCTGTCTTGTTTTGATTCTCCGCAATCGATTTCCGCTGTTCGTCCAGCTTGGCATCCACACCTCTAGCCAACGTACTATTTGTTTTCTGTACCGCCTCGATGATGTCCTTACGAAGTAATTCCATCTGACGATTCACCTCATCGAGCCGATTGTTGACCTCACCGCGGAGCCGATCTCGCTCTTCTCTATTTTTCCCGTCCTGGCCCTCCAAACTCTTCTGAACCCAGGCATACCTCGTGGTACTGTCCGTCTCCATCTTGGAGGCGAGCTGCTCAAGCCGCTTCGTTTGCTTGTCGATCTCCCTTGTTTGCTGTTCGAGAACGGCTGCCCGCTGTTTCAAGTCCTCCTGCTTGTTTTCCAGCTCCTGGGCCTGATGTTGGGCACGCTGGAGTTGATCCTGGAGGCGGGGCAACTCTTGTTCTCGCAGCAAGGTTATCTCGTGACTTTGCCGCGCCCGGGTCTGCAGGAATTCTTCGTTGGACTGTTTGATCTCTCGCTGGAGTTGACGCTTGGCCTGCTTCAGATCAGCTTGCTGAGCGACGCAGCCGTTCATAAGCACCATGCAGACCAGACAGCTCAACGTTCCGACAAGACGAAGATTCCCCTTTTGTTCCATGGCTCCACCTACGCTAGAAAAAATGAAGTGCATAGGCCTCGACTACCTACCTGCCCGCACGACTAAATGGCCTCGTCGATTCTGCTGATAACAAGACTCGTCGCGTTCATTGCAAAACGGCCGCTCCTTTCCATAGGAGACGACGGACAACCTACTCGCAGATATTCCCAACTCTACAAGATAGTTTCGAACAGCCTTGGCTCGCTTTTCCCCCAATACAAGATTGTAAGCTGAAGTGCCTCGGTCATCGCAGTGCCCCTCGATCTTCACCAGCGCTTTGGGATTGACTCTCATCCATTCGGCATTTCGGCTCAACGCCTGCCGGCCTTCCTCGGTTATCGTCCAACTATCGTATCCAAAAAACACATCCTGCAAGTTAGCCGCGGCTGATGCCGCCTGCTCCGCACGCATTTCTTCTAGTTGACGGGCCGTCCCGGATGGATCTGCCTTTGCCATCAGCGTACCATTATTGGAACCACTTGCTCCGCCCCCGCTTTCGGCATCCGCTCTTCCGGCATTCATGTTCGACGCTCCGCTACCAATCGCACTCGACGCTCCATTACCAAAATCACTACCGACTCGTTCTTCCGAAGGATTGCGATCCAAGCCCCTTAGCCCAGCACCGCCCGATTGCATACTGGTATCAGGAAAACTCCCAACGCCTGACTGAGGACTCGAGGAATCCCCGCTTGGAGGAGTGCTCTTCACAATACCCTTTTGGGAAGAGCGCGTGTCACCACCCGACTGGAACGATTTCTTTGAGCACCCTGGCACGCTCAACAATGCAAGGCTGGCAATAAATGCCACTGTAAGATGAACCGTTCGTATGCCCATTCTAGGCTCTCCTCTCTCGATGTTTAATGCTATGTTCCGTGCTCAGATCGCTCGTTGCAGCTTGAGTCGGCCATTTATGATGCCGGCGACCACGTTGGTGCGCTGTTATGGTTCCCTTCAAAAGTCAATCGTTCACGGTCCTTCCCGTCCGCGTTAATCATATATATGTGGCTTTTCCCATCAGCAGTGGAACTGAACGCCAGGTGACGGCCATCCGGAGACCAGGAAGGTGAGTCATCGACGCCACTACCTGTAGTCAATTGCATACGCTTTTGCCCATCAGGACTTGTCACGCAAAGCTTATATTCTTTGCGCGGCGTGCGGCAGACATAGGCAATCCAATTTCCGCGTGGAGACCAAGCTGGAGCGGCGTTATAGTCTCCCTCGTAAGTCAATCGACGGACGTTTGAACCATCGGAGCTCATGAGAAAGATCTGGGGCCCTCCTACACGGTCTGACACAAAAGCAAGTTCCTTACCAGTCGGAGACCATGAAGGCGACAGCTCTCCTGCAGCGTTTACCGTCAATCGTTGGAGCGCCTTCGTTCTGGTGTCAAGCTTATAGATCTCCGAATTCCCTTCGTGACTCGACGCAAACGCCAAAAAATTCCCGTCCGGAGAGAGAGCCGGCGTAATGTTCAAGCCTCCCTGGGAAAAGATGGTCCATCGTTTTCCAGTTGCCAGTTCGATCATGTCGATATCTTGGGTGTTACGATTTCGGTACGCGGTAAATACCAAGAACCGGCGGTCAGGAGACCAGCGAGGCATCAAATTGAGAAACCCGTCGGCGGTCAACTGCTTCGTATCGTATCCATCGTAGTCCATGACGAACAACTCACGCGCTGCTCCCTGAGCCGATACATAGGCGATCTTTGTTCTGGCTATCCCCGGCTCACCTGTGTAACGGAAGACAAGTTCGTCGGCAAAGCGATGGGCCATCAAACGCACGACTGAAGGCGATCCAATATAACGCTTTCCCCCAACCACTTCGTCGTTTCCGCTGTCGTAGACGAAACCCTCCATGTTCACATCGTCGTCTTTTTCCCCTTTTTTCAGGCCGGCTGTTCCCCAGACGAGGACGGAAACACCATTCTCTGCCGCCTGCTTGAAAACGGCTTTCGACCCCGTTCCTGAACCATTGCCGACATCGCGAGCTTTGATTCCTAAACTGGGCAAATCCATCAGTTCAAACACGAGGGACCTCTTGACGTCCTTTTTCAACACTTCCTCAATTCGACCACCAAGCCATTCTGGCCCGCTGTTGTTCCGGATGCTCAACACCCCAAGAGGAATCTTCTGGAAATCAGGCCTTGTCGCCTCCAGGAACACATCCGCAGCTCCAGATTCCATTATTCCAATTATCCCGGCAGTGAAAAGCACTCCTCCGAGCACCGTCACTAGTAGCATCTGTCGGTTCATCCTACGGTCTCCCCTACTCGAAATACCATTTCAACATCCTGATAGGCCTCGCTCATCTCCGCAGGAAACGGAGGAAAGACACGAGGCTTTAAAATGGCTCGCTGTCCTGCCATATCGAAATAGCTGTTCCCGGAGGTTTGTTGTATCCCTACATCTTTCACGGTCCCATTCCGGAAAAATCTGAACTTGACCACGACACTGTAAGTCTGCCCCGTCACGTCGATGGGGGGTGGCTCCCAATGTTTTTTAATGATTGATTCAATTCTCGCCCAATAGGGATTGGTTCCCGAAGAACCGGATGTCTTCAACTGCGTTTGCGGAGCCTTCACCTGCGGAATTGAAGCTTCCTGGGTCATTGGGGGCGGAGGCGTAAGCGGACGCGGTTCCTCCTTCGGGATTTCGAGTTTCGCCGCCGGCACGAACTTCTTCACCTTCTTCAATTCTTCTTCAAGCTCACGATCTAGATCATCGCTGACCGCGCTACGCTCCAAGGGACGCGGTAGCGCCGCAACTTTCTGCTCCGGCAAGTTATCGGGAATAGGCGGCAGATCGGGAAGCTTGATCTTGGTCCGGGATTTGGGCTGCGGTTGCCCCGTCGCTTTCGCAGGAGTCAACTCGCCAAGTTTGGGAGCATCCGGCGGCAATTGAAGATCACGAAGAATATCTTTCGCCATCTTCGTACGCGGAGGCGCAGGGAGAGGAATCGGTGCGGGCGCGACTGCTCTGACCCGTGGAGCAGGAGCTGGCCGAACCATCGGTTCTACCATTCTTGCCGGTGGAGCGGGAGCCGGTTTCACCGTAGGTTCTACCATTCTTGCCGGAGACGGCGGTGGCGTCGCTGCCGGTTCTTCTATTCTTGCCTTGGCCTGCGGCGAGGGCGGCGGAGCTTGGATTTTCGGGGGAATGGGCTTCGATTCAGCACGTTTCACCGGGAGACGCTTCGACTGTTGGACCTCTTTAAGAGGCGCCGGCGTACTCACAAGGGAAACTTCAACAGAGGCCAATGGTCTTTCCCCGCGGGGAGCCAATCGAAGTCCAGCCACCACCAGTAACACAACGAGATGAAGGATGAGCGAGATGGTCAATGTCCGACCTAATCTCGCAAAGAACCGCTCCTGTTCCTCCTGATCGAACCATAGAGCCGATTCAACCTGTGCGGGAGTCACCATGATCCGGCCCTTTTCTTCCTTCCAACCTCACCCCTTTCGAGCGGGCTTACCAGAAACTCCAGATCCTTGAACACGCTCTGGTCCGGTCGGCTCCGTGACCATTCCAATCTTTTCAATCCCTGCTTTCTTCACCCCGTCCATAACCTGAACCACGATTCCGTAAGGCACGTCTCGGTCGGCACGTAAATATAGTGAAACATCTGCGTGCTCATGTTTCAAGATTTTCAGCTTTTCCTCAAGCTGCGCCACACCGACTGGATCTTTGTCAAGATACAACCGTTGATCTTTTTCGATCGTCAAGACCGCTCGCATTTCTGGTTTGATCGTATTCGATGCGGATTTCGGCAGGTTGATATCCATCCCCCGATACAACATCGGTGCCGTGACCATGAAGATCACGAGAAGGACGAGAACGACGTCCACCAGAGGGATCACGTTGATCTCAGCCAGGAAGCGCCGCTGCCTTGATTCGAATGTCATCGCTGCGCTCCAACCGGGACAGGTCTCGCCTTCGCAGGAGTCGAATTGAGGGACGTGATCATCTCGATGGTGACTGTATCCAACCGGAAGGCCATGCGCCTGATACGAGTCAGGAAGTAGTTATAGGCGATGACGGCCGGAATCGCGGTGAACAAACCGGCTGCTGTCGCGATTAACGCTTCGGAGACACCGGGCGCCACAGCCGCGATACTGGCTGTCCCTTGAGCCCCAATTTCTCGAAAGGCATCGATAATCCCCATGACTGTACCCAACAAGCCGATGAAGGGCGTAATGTTGCCTGTCGTCGCTAAAAAGGGCAGATAGGATTCCAGCTTTGATAATTGGCTTTGCGAAAGATGGGCAGCGGATCGCTCGATGAGAGATCGATCCGGCGCGCCGAGACTGCTCCCATCCTGCCCGTGGCCGCGCAAACCAGCGACGCGATCCATCACCCCTTCGAACAATATCGCGGCGGGACTGGATTCCATTCGGCGAACCTGCCGGCAGAGATCGTCCAAATCCCTCGCTTTCGCAAGATGAGCCATGAAATTCTGATCTTCACGATCCGCCGCGTGAAAGGCGCGCCACTTGAAGAAGATAATGGCCCAGGAAATCACCGAGAAAATGAAAAGAAGGATGAGCACAATTTTCGAAACCAATCCGAGCGAACCGATTAGTCCGGTCAATCCGAGTTGAAACATTGGTCTATTCCCTTTTCCGGCCACATGGATTATTCATGCGCCTACCTTGTTGAAGCCTCAACAGTAATCTGGGGAAAATGGCGGGGCCGACGGGATTTGAACCCGCGACCTCCAGATTGACAATCTGGCGTCCTAAACCAGGCTGAACGACGGCCCCTCGTGACTCTAGCGATAGAGGAAGATGTGGTCGACAAGACTATATGCAGTGTGTCCCGTCCGAAATCGTAAATTTCTTACTTCCAGATTTGCATCCAATTCCCAGTTCGCGCCTCAGATTATGGTAGGCGGAACAGGGATCGAACCTGTGACCTCTGCCTTGTAAGGGCAGCGCTCTCCCAACTGAGCTATCCGCCCGATTTTTCTAGCAAGCTGGCGGATGCTATCAAGTCCACTTCCCCTTGTCAACCGAATCTCGCATTCTTCTTGCAGTTTGTTTCTATAACTCTGCCTGCTTACGAGGGCCTTCGGCTCCGACGTGCTTGCCTGGGGAAATAGGTCCTGTGAACATCCTTCAGCCTATTCCTATCGACATGTGTATAGATTTGCGTCGTCGCAATATTCGCATGCCCCAGCATTGTTTGAACAGAACGAAGGTCCGCCCCACCCTCCAGGAGATGCGTCGCAAACGAATGCCGCAGGACATGGGGAGAAATCTTCTTGGTAATCCCGGCCCGCATGGCACGTTGCCGAAGTGCTTTCCAGAACCCCTGCCGTGTCAAGCAGTTCCCACGCCGAGTCAGGAAGACAAAACGCGAGCAACGTTTTTTGAGAAACAGCGGGCGCACCTCCTCCAAGTACTCGGACAAGACACGCGCGGCCATCTCGCCCATTGGAACGATGCGCTGCTTCCCTCCCTTGCCCACCACGCTAAGGTACCCCACTTCAAAGTTGAGCTGCGCAGACTCGATCGACACCAGCTCTGAAACACGAAGTCCCGTGGCATACAACAGTTCGAGCATCACTCCATCACGTCTGTCCTCGATGGTCGCGCGAGCATCGACCTCCAAGAGAGCAAGAACCTCTTGCCGCGACAACACCTTGGGCAAGCGTGTTCCTCTGCGCGCCGCGGCTATGTTGCCGGCCGGATTGTGATCGAGGATTTTTTCATGACGGAGGAATCGAAGCCAGCCTCGCACGGCGGAAAGGCAACGAGCGGATGACACCTGGGATAATTGCGCCGCCTGTAATGATTCGAGGAATCCCCTGACGGTCTCTGCTGTCATCTGCTGAAGGGGCGTTACGCCGCTCCGAAGAAGATACGATTGGAACTTGGCCAGATCACGCCGATAGGCATCGATCGTATGGCGCGAAAGCCCTCCCTCCACACGAAGATGATGTAGATACCGCTCAACTAACGGATCGGTTTCCATGCCGAAATCATAGCCAAATGGACTGGGCCAACACAATGCAGGGGTCGCACTGAATCTTGACACCCTACGGGGTTTCCGATAGTAGTCACAACTAATACATTCCTGATTGATTCCTTCACATACCCATGACGACCACCCGATTCGCACCACATTTCACCACAAGTTCCGTACGCCCGAGATTACTGGGAACCTGCGTCTTGTTTTGCCTGATGACTTTTACTTCAACGATGTCGCTTTATTTGCAGACAATCCCCTCTGCATTCGCCGAGCCTGCCACTCATCCAACACTCAGCCAGGCCAAGAGACTGATCGATGCGGGACAACCGGAAGAAGCCGTTACCCTCCTCCGTCGATTCCTCGAGACCAAACCAAAAGCTGAGCTTCTGGATGACACTTATTTGCTGTTAGGCGCGGCCCTTCTTGACTCTCAACAATACAGTGAAAGCCTCAAGTACCTCCAGCAATTGCAAACAGAATTACCGAAGTCTGAACTGATCGAGCGAGGAAAGCTATTGATTGCGCGAACACATGCGGCCATGGGAAACCCGGACCTTGCACTGCCCATCCTCACGGGACTTCGCACACTGTCGCAGGACGAGGTGATCAAACGCGAAGCCGCACATCTAAGCGGCGAACTCTATCTGAAGAAAAAAGACCAGACCCGGGCCATCAAAGCCTGGATCGATGAGATCTCGCTCAGTGAAGAAGAACAGGCAGAAGAAATTCGGACGAGCATTCAGGAATTGATCAACAGCTCTTTTGATAAGAAATCTCTCGTCCGCATTAAAGACACCTACCCACGAAGTTTTCCAGGCGATCTTGCCTCCTTGCGGCTGATTGACTTGTATGTCGGGCGCGGCGAGGATCACCTTGCCATGAGACAGATCCGTCAATTCCTCGCCAACTTCCCGCTGCATGCCCAGGCCACAAAGACGGCGGACCTCCTTACATCTCTTCAAGCCAAATTGAGATCCTATCAATACCTCATCGCCGCCGTGTTCCCGTTGTCAGGCAAGCTCGGCACCTTCGCCAACGAAGTGCTAAGCGGGATTCAGTTGGCCGTCGAGCAGAATAGCGACGGCGGGGGAGAGCCCTCAATTGGGCTCCTCGTCAAGGACACCGAACCCTCTCATCCTTCCTTTTTAGATGACGTCAGCAATCTATTAAGCTTCGATCGGCCCATCGCAGTCCTCGGTCCGCTCCTCTCGAAAAATCTACCGGCCATGGCTGAATTGACCGAGCGCTCGCGTATTCCGTTGATCACACCGACCGCGACGTTTCCCAATGTCAGGCGTTTGGGCACCTTCACTTTCAGTACGGCCCTCACATACAATTTACAAGCAAAAAGGATTGCGGCCTACGCCACGGCGGACCTCGGCTTCCAACGATTCTGCATTCTCCATCCTGACACTATCTACGGCAGGGAAATGGCGCGGCTGTTTGCCCAAGAGGTTCGCCAACGTGAGGGCGAAATTATCGCGATCGAGTCTTACGAAGAAGGCAAGTCCAATGTCGGCGCGCAGATTCAACGGATGAAGGCCGAAGACCTCAAGCGGTATGGACTTGCCGTGCAGGTCGACCCTGCGATAACTGATGGGAAGGTTACAAATCTCGACAAAAAGGTCCTCTACACACCTGGGTTTGATGCCATCTTCATCCCCGGTCGTGCATCGGACGTTGGCCTGATCGCGGCGCAGCTCAACTTCTACGACATGAGGGTCCCGTTACTTGGCGGGAACGGCTGGAATACCCCTGACTTCGCCCGCACGGCTGACCATTCTATCGACGGCGGCGTGTTTGTCGACGGGTTCTTCGCAGAAAGCCCGAATCCCAACATCCAGGACTTCGTCGAGCGATACAAGAAGCGATTCGGCAATGTACCGACACTCTTTGCCATGCAGGGATACGACGCTGCACGACTCGTGATCGAGGCGATCAGAGGTGGCGCCACTTCAGGCGAGAGCGTACGCGACTATCTTCTGACACACAAGGATCTCCCAGCCCTAAGCGGGCCGGCGTCTTTCGGCCAGGACGGCACGCTTGACCGGCCGTTGTTCTTGATTCAAGTCAAACGGGGACGATTCTCTCAAGTCGACTGACTCCACACCAAACATGAACGACCTCTCGCATTTCCTCTTTTCGGTTTCGTACAAAGCGCTTCCGCTTCTGTTCGCAATTGTCCTCCACGAATACGCCCACGGATGGCTGGCCGATAAATGTGGCGACCCCACAGCCAGAGTCCTCGGGCGGCTGACTCTGAACCCCTTGGCCCATATCGATCCCTTCGGAACAGTCATCATGCCTCTCATCTGCTTAATGCTCCCCGGAGGATTTCTGTTTGGCTGGGCGAAACCGGTCCCCGTCGACATCAGAAATTTCACGAACCCGCGCAGAGACATGGCGTTGGTTGCAGCGGCAGGTCCGGGCATGAACCTGCTGTTGGCCCTCTTGAGCGCTGCAATTTTGGCAGCGCTTGTGTCGGCCAATCCCTCTCTGATGGCGCAAGACACTCAAGAAGCCTCACCGGGAGCAGAGCCATCCGCTTCAACAATGGTCCTGCTGCCGCTCGCAGTTATGGCGCTCTATTCTGTTCTGATCAATGTGTTCCTCGGCATTTTCAATTTGATTCCGATCCCCCCGCTTGACGGAGGACGCATTCTTGTCAGCCTGTTACCTCCGAAACCGGCCTTAGCCCTCGCCAGGCTGGAACCTTACGGCATGATGATACTCGTCGGGCTTCTAGTCTTCGATCGCGAACTACGCGTGATCCACACGATTTCCAGTACCGTCGCCTCGGGTCTTTCAGGTACAATTCTCACGACCGCCATTGGTTTGGGTGCAGGAGTTTCACAATGAAGACCTCTCAAAAACGCGTACTCAGCGGCATGCAGCCCAGCGGGCTCATGCACCTCGGAAACTATCTTGGTGCATTGGAAAACTGGAAGACACTCCAAGATCAGTATGAATGTTATTTCTTTGTCGCAGACTGGCATGCCCTCTCAACAAACTATGCCGATACGAGCCGAATTCGGGAGTTTGTCCGTGAAATGCTTACCGACTGGCTAGCGGCCGGCATCGATCCGAATCGTGCCACTGTATTCATCCAATCTCGAATTCCGGAACATGCGATCTTGCACTTACTGTTCTCCATGATGATCCCGGTGTCCTGGTTGGAACGAAATCCCACGTACAAGGAGAAGCAGGAAGAGATTAAAGAAAAAGACCTCAGCACTTACGGCTTTCTCGGCTACCCCGTCCTGCAAGCAGCTGACATCCTTTTGTACAAACCCGACTTCGTCCCGGTGGGGAAAGACCAACTGCCGCATTTAGAACTCACCCGTGAAGTTGCCAGGCGGTTCAACGATATCTACAAGACATCCGTATTTCCCGAGCCGAAGGAACACCTCACGAAATTCCCCAAGATCCTTGGTACCGACGGCCGTAAGATGAGCAAGAGCTACGGGAACACGATCAACCTGTCCGACAGCGAACCAGTCCTGCGGCAAAAACTCAAAACCATGGTCACCGATCCGGCACGTGTGCGGAGAACAGATCCTGGGAATCCCGACCTCTGTCCCGTCTATGAATTTCACAAGATTTATTCGTCTGGCACAGTACAAGAGCAGATAAACAAGGATTGCCGAACCGCGGCAATCGGCTGCATCGATTGCAAGAAGATGGTGGCAGATCGAATGGTGGAGCAGATGGCACCGATCTGGGACAATCGCTCCGGCCTTACCAAGAATCCCTCGCAGTTGGACGAGATCGTTCTGGAAGGAAGCCGCAAAGCAAACGCTGTTGCAAAGGCGACGTTGCAGGAAGTCACGGAGGCGATGAAGATTTAGAGTCATCCGACGCCGCTCCCAACGGCCCAAGAACGTGTCGCCACACTGTTCATAAAACCGCACCGTCGGCAGAACCACTCGCAATGTGTTAACGTAGGCGCGGTTGGTGCGTGCCACGGAAGGCGGAATCAGGTGAAATTCAAGCACGTGCTGTTGGCAAGTTTTGTAGTCGTCGCATCCGCAGTAGGCGCGGAAGCAGTAGACCCGCCGTGCGACAAATATCCCGTCGCGAAACAAACCCGCTGTGTGGAAATTTGGAAATCGCTGAATCAGGAAGACGGACCGGTAATCGCCCAATTTGGACTCGACCAACTGAAACGGCGCGAAGAGGGCAAGATCACAGCCGAACAGCATCTCGCCCAAAACATGGAGTTCATCAAACAGTCGACAGCAAAACGCCTGGCGAGGCTCAAAGAACAAATGGCCAAGGAATAACCGCTCACAAGACTTGCGCCTCCGGCTTTTCCAGGACCCGCCCTGCCGAATTCAGTAAATCACGCGGCACAATGATCGGCGCGTTGAAATGAATAGCCAGCGCAATGGAATCGGACGAGCGACTGTCGAACGTCTTAACATCATCGCGCAGGGCGACGCTGAGGGCCCCGTAATAGGTACCGCCCTTCAACGTGATGACTGTCTGGGTCACTTTCCCCCCGAAGGTTTCGAGAATTGTATGCATGAGATCATGAGAAAGAGGCCGGGGCAGCGGTTGTCCTTTCAAAGCCCCCTGAATTGAGGCAGCTACTGTCATATCGACGAAGATCGGAATCATTTTACCTTCAGCCTGGAGTAACACGACCGGGCCTCGGTCTGAGAGGCGAACCTCAACACGGGATATCGTCACGGTTTCAGTCGGGGCGGATTCGTGCTCAGCGGCCCCCGTACTCTGGCCGAGCATCACACCGCAAAGCATGATCGAGAGGATGAGCGGACCGAAAATTTTCATGGTCACCTCCCTTGGACTCAGGCCCGGATAAACTGATTCGTTTCCTTTTCTAAACCGATTTCGGTCTCAGGCCCATGCCCCGTCACGACAAGCGTGGACTCATGAAGGGTATACAGACGTTCACGGATCGACTGTTCGATCGTATCGAAGTCCCCGCCCCACAGGTCCGTGCGCCCGATACTGCCGCGGAACAACGTGTCACCCGCCAAAACGACGTTTCCTTCCGGAACATGAAAACTCATCGAGCCAGGCGTATGCCCGGGGGTATGAAGGGCCACTGCCGCCACTTGGCCGACCAGAATTTTTTCTTCATCCTTCAGCCAATAGTCGGGCGGCGGCACCGCCGTGTATGGGACGCCGAACATGCGGCATTGCGTTTCAAGCATGGCCCACAACTTGCGGTCGTCTTCGTGCAGACAGAGAGTAGCACCCGTCGCCTTCTTCATCTCTCCGGAAGCGAGAAAATGGTCGAAGTGGGCATGGGTATGGAGAATCATAGTGACCGTCATGCCGAGGTGCTGCACCTCATGGAGAATGCGCTCATGGGCTCCACCGGGATCGACAACAATCGCCTCCTTCGTCAGAGGATCGCCGATGATCGAACAATTGCAGCCTAAAGGCGGGACGGAAAATGTTTTTCGAATCAACATTGCCATGTCTGAACTCGTCTGAATCCCATTACGTTCTGTGCCGGAACGAGAGCATAGCCCGTCACAGTACGGAGGGTCAAACAACGGCCGTGCAAGATTCCTCATAGACAACAGCCTGTGAAGCATGGATAATCGGCCTATGTACTTTCACCGTCTTGCGATCACACAGCGACTCTCTGCGGGACTTGTCCCAACCATGCTTGGCCTCATGGCCCTCTCCCTCTTTCCCGGTTGCACACCGGAAGAGTCCCCGTTCAAATCTGAAAACGAAACGCTCAAGAAGCAATTGGCCAAACAAGAATCCCTTGTCACGTCGCTCCAGGACGGCAACAAAGTCATGCAACAGCAAATTGATCTTCTGAATCAGGAGATTCGGGACGCCAAAAAAGCAGCGGAAAGCGCCAAAGGAGAAGCGAAAGCGGCCGAGGACCAGCTTGAGCACCAGTTGGTGCAGGCAAGGAAACTCACAGCCGACATCAAACGGACCGCTCTCGAACAAGCGGCTCAGGATATTCACATCGAGAATAAGGGATCCCAAACCGAAGATATCCCGCGTCCATTGCGAACTGTCGCCAAGACCGTTGAAGAGGTTCTGGCTCGTAATGGCTACCAAGTCCGGGTAAGCATCAAGGCGGATCAGAAAGCGGTCTTCGTCACGGAACGAAAAGTGTCGAACCCCGTTTCACTGGAAATTGCAGGCTCCAGGAATCAATACACCATCTCCCTTCAAGCTCGTCCGTCCAACGTCACACGCTTGAGCGTCAAGGCCGAATTCGAGAAGTTGGCCCAGGGCGGGCGCATCTTGAGCGTCAGCGCAGAGGAAACAGCAGAGATCGAACGGCGCCTCATCGGTGAAGTGAGCAAAGCCCTGGCGTCGCCCAGCAAGACATGAACCGACACGTATGCTTGGGGTTCGCCTTCTGTTGTCTTTCATTCCTCCCGCTGGCCATACCGGTCTCAGCTGGAGGCGGGAAACCCTCTAAAGATCTGGCACGGCATCTGTCGTCAATCGCCCACCTTGCTCAACCGTCTCCTCCCGTGACCGTCCCTGCCGGATCGTTTCTATTCGGCAGCAAACGCATCGACGACGACCCCTATGGACTGTGGACCCAATTCGATGATACGGAAATTCCCCAGCAGCGCGTCTGGCTCGACACGTATGAAATAGACCGCGACGAGGTAAGTCTTGGGGAGTATTTGACGTTTCTGCAGCAGCGCAAGCAGGACCCTCCGGAAGAGCTTCAAAAATTGATCTGGCACGTTATTACGGTGCATTCCGTCTCGGATCAAACCCTCACTCGTTGGCCGGCGCTCTATGTGACCTGGCAGGAAGCCCACGACTTCTGCAAGGCCAACGGCAAAAGGCTACCCACAGAAGCGGAATGGGAAAAAGCCGCTCGTGGACCCGAAGGCAACCTGTTTCCCTGGGGCGAGCAACGCCCCGACAACCGCCTGGCGATGTTCGGCCAACATCATGTTCACGAAATTCCCATATTGGCCGCCGTCGATGCGCTCGATGAAGGCAAGAGCCCCTACGGTATCCACCACATGGCCGGCAATGTTGCTGAATGGGTGAACGATTGGTTCGGGTTTGACTACTATGCGTATGTTCCGGATCGGAATCCGCCTGGCCCCCCGAGCGGCCGCTACAAAAGCGTCCGTGGAGGATCGTGGAAAAGCAAGACCATCATGCTTCGCACGGCGACACGCGGAGGTTCCGCACCTGATCAACGCTCAGCCACGATCGGGTTTCGCTGCGCGAAATCCGTTGCGGGAGGAGGTCTTGGAGCCCCGCAGTAAACGAGCGTTTGATTTGGCCGTCACCCTCCTTCGTGCTAGCATCCTCTTGCCATGGCTCTGTCAACGAGCGTGCACGACCTGCGCACCCTCATTCGTTCCTCCCACCCGTTGATCGTGATCGAAACGGTTGAAGAGGAGCGTGTCCTTACTCTGCTCCAATCCGTAGCTGCGCAGGAGCGTATGCCCCTATTCGAGTGGTCAGTAACGAGGGGATTGACCCGAGCGGACGAGGGTCCCTCACTGAATAAACTGACGGCCACGCCGCTTGCGCTACTCCAACATCTTCACACGCTGACCGTCGAAGCCATCTTCTGGCTCAAAGACCTCACCCCTCACTTGCAAGAGGCTCCGGTGGCACGGCAACTCAAGGAAGTCAGTGAGCGTTTTACCAGGTCACGCGCTACATGTGTCCTCACCGGACATCCCCTCGAACTTCCCTCGGACATCGAGAAAGTCGCCGTACGGCTCGACCTTCGGTTGCCCGATCGAGTTGAATTGCTCACCATGCTCCAACATGTCCAGCGGTCCTTAGGCGGCCGGCCATCGTTTGGCAGTCAACTTCGCCTCTCGAAAATGCACCCCAGCGAAGACCAGCGTGAGGCAATTCTCCGTGCACTCCAAGGCTTGACTCTCCATCAAGCTCGACAAGTCATCACGCAAAGCATGGTCGAAAACGGCGCACTTTCTGCCGAAACGGTCCAGCACATTCTTAAACGCAAGGTGCAGGCGATCAAAGAGGGAGGTCTCCTGGAGTACTATCCGCTCGAAGACAACCGGTTCGAACTCGGAGGGTTCGCGAATCTGAAATCTTGGCTGCAGCGGGCAAAAGTCGGGTTTACAGCGGAAGCCAAGGCGCTGAATCTTACCCCTCCTCGGGGAATCATGCTCGTCGGCGTACCAGGGTGCGGGAAATCTCTTGCGGCCAAAGCCATCGCGCGCGAGTGGCAACTCCCTTTGCTCAAACTGGATGCCGGACGATTGTTCGACAAGTTTGTGGGGGAATCGGAAAAGAATTTCCGGAAAGCCATCGACATGGCCGAGTCACTTTCTCCAATTGTGCTGTGGATCGACGAAATCGAGAAAGCCATGGTCGCCGGAGGAGGGAACGGAGAAGCTGATGCGGGCTTGAGCCGGCGGCTGTTCGGAGCCTTCTTAACCTGGCTCCAAGAAAAGAAACAGGAAGTGTTCGTCGTCGCCACCGCCAACAATCTCGAAACCCTTCCGCCTGAACTGTTGCGAAAAGGCCGTTTCGACGAAATTTTCTTCGTCGACTTACCGGACGACGTCGAGCGGGAAGCAATCTGGAACATCCATCTGAGCCTGCGCAAACAGGACCCCGGACAATTCGACTTGGGGAAGATCGTCAGTGCTAGCGACGGTTTCAGCGGCTCCGAAATCGAACAAGCCGTTGTTGCGTCACTCTATCGAGCTTTGCACCAAAAATCCCCGTTAACCACGGACCTCTTGATCGAGGAACTCAACCAAACCGTGCCGCTTTCGGTGACCAGGCGGGAGGACATCGACGAATTGCGGCGCATGGCGGAGCAACGCTTCGTCAAAGTCCGGTGAACACCATGCGGCTCGTCTTCATCATGGCTAGCATTGCATTCATGACCCTGGTCGGTTGTTCGACGCCGGTTCAGACTTCAGCTCCATCCCACACTGACTCTACCCTCGAAGGGGCACGCTGCTGCAAATCAGGCCGTCACAAGCCAAGCCGAAACAACATCGTCCGGACTGCCGCTAAGCTCGTAGGATCTACGACGATTCAAATCAACGGCAGACGAATTGCCTACGACTGCGCTGGCGTGGCCCGGGCGATTTTTCTTGCTCACGGCATCGACCTGTATAACAGCGAACTGCATGATCCGAAGGCGAACGGTGTACGGCTCATCCACGACCATATCCTTCAACACGGAAAGTTTCATCAGGGACCCGGTGTCCGACCGGGCGATCTGGTCTTCTTCGATAATACATGGGACTACAACGGAGACGGCATCATCAACGATCCACTCACGCATGTGGGAATTGTCGAACGGCAGGAAGCGGACGGGACCGTCGTGTTTATCAGCCGGGTTGCCAACGCGATCGAGCGGTATCGCATGAACCTGGGCCTCCCCCACGTGCACCTAACGGCGGACGGTCGTGTTCTAAACGATTATCTTCGACGAAAAGACCACCACGACCCCGCCAACGCCAGTTATCTGACCGGCCAGCTTTTCGCGGGGTTCGGCACTCTGACCGGGCTCTAAATTCTCAGGGAGCAGGCTTCCTTCCTGGCAATTTCCCTAGTTGTGGCTATACTTCATGCAAGTGCCTAAGTGTGTCCGAGCCATAACCTTGTGGCTGGCCAATGTTCCGTGGCCTGTTTTATACCAAGGAGGAACTATGGGAAAGACAGCGGCATATTGTAGTGATTGCTACAACAAAGTCGGGAGATCTAGAGATTCCCAAGTCCAGGAGGCGGAAAAGGCGGGGCAAATCCCGATGACGAGCCAGGGGACCTGTTGTAAGTGTAAGAAGACGACCGTCGTCGTGTTTTATGAAAACTAGGGCTTACCCGTTCTGGGTGAAGCGCCGGTCGGAAACGACTTTGCACATGACGAGACAGAGAGTTCGACCTTCTCAGACAAGCCTTTGAGCTGCACAAGAACTAAATCGGGTAAAACAGCAGCACACTTCCCCGCGGGAGAGAGCAGGCAGGGCGTAGAACAGGGTATCATGTATTAATCAAACTACGCGTGGCCGCTGTTCCCGGTATCATCGTATTCATCGATGAGTTGTTCGAGTTCGTCGAGTTCTTCATCGGGAACCCCTTGAAACTCTACCCCGAACGTTTGGTCTGCAACCCACTGCACACGTGCTTCTTGGATCGACAAAGGCTCCTTAAGGCCGGGAATCACCAATCGAATGACGATGACTTTTCCCGGAAAGACCTCTAAATCGCTCTCGAACCTTGCTCCTCCCACGGATAGATCGAGCGTCTGTCCTTCCACTTCGTGAGAGTTCCCCAGTAGGAACCCTTGAACCTTCGCAGACACCCGCCGGTGTTTCCGTCGTTCCATTGTGTGCTCCGGTAGTCTTCTCTGCAGTAATCCCGTACATCAAGAATACTCGCATTGGAGCCGAAATTCATCAAAAGGGTGGGGACTTTCGCCTGCCACCTTACATCGGCAGCTTTTTTAAAGTTTGCTACACTTGAGCCATGTCAGTGACCTCCAACAGCGCAGCACCCGTTCCTATCGATCACCCCCGGCGTACGCTCCTCACAATGCGCGATTACCTGGTGGGGCTCCACGGTGCTCTTATCGTTGCCGAGCAGCAGACCTACGAGCGTCTGAACGGACCGGTTGAATCGGTCGATACGTTACTCTCTTTACTCCAACATGACCCTTGGTTTACGTGGCTCCATCCTATTGCCGACCTTCTTGTCCGTATTGATCAATTGCTGGAAGATGACTGCTTCGACATTACAGAAGCTAACGTCGAATACGTCTTGCGTGAAATCGATGGGCTCCTCTACCCATCAGTGGAGGGCGACGGATTCGAGCGAGCCTACTACGAAGCGATGGACCGCTCTTCCGATGTCGTTCTCGCTCATTTTCGGGTGAGGAAGCTGCTCCCCAAAGCTGCATGATCCATCGGCCGCAATTCGATACTCACTTCTACCTATCATGATCATTTGAACTTCCCGGTTCCGGTCATCATTACTCGACTCAATGTAAATCCTCAATCTCAACCAAACCTCTCCACAATACCTCCTGCTCTCTGCCGACCATTTTTGCACCGACCTGCTACACTTTAACCATGGCACAGACATTCGACTCCGCTTCAGCCAAAACCGCCGAACCCTATCGCACCATGCTGGCGGAGATACGGCGCCGGCTCCTTAGCCTGCATAAGGCCCTGATCATCGCAGAACAGCTGACCTACGAGCGCATCAACGGCCGCGTCGCCTCCACGGGGCAATTGCTTCAGCTTGTGCTGAGCGATCCCTGGTTCACCTGGCTTCATCCCTTGTCACAAATGGTAATCCGCATAGATGAATTGCTCGATGAAGGAAGTGAACTGACCAGCGTGGAAGTCGAACATTTCCTGGCGGATGTCCGGAGCTTGATTCGTCCATCAGAAGAAGGCGACGGGTTCGAACGCAGCTACTATGAGGCTCTACAACGTGAGCCCGACGTGATCTTCGCACACGTCGAAGTGAAGAAACTCCTCACCAAATCAGCCGCCTAGACGACAATCGCGACAAAACAAAAAGCGGCCGGCCCGTCATCGAGCCGGCCGCTTGTCTTGAAGACTCACCAGCAAGATTGCAAGACAGGTTTAGCGTTTGCCAACCTCATCTGGCTTGTCCTGCCCTTTGTGTTTGCCTCGATTCTCGTGCTTACCCTGCCCCTTGTGCCTGCCACGATTGTCGTGTTTTCCTTTTTTCTCATTTTCCCCTTTGCCTTTACGCTTCTCGCCCTTCATCTCCTCTCCTGCTACGGGAGCCGGCGGTGCGTTCGGAGCCGGAGCGGTCACTTCCGGCTCAGGAGCCGGTTCCGTCGCCGGAGCTTGAGCGAATACACTTGTGAACGCCGCAAATACCGCCGCGACCGTCAGGGTTGATACAGTCTTCAACATGCTATCCTCCTAGTATTGTTGTCCTTGTGAACGAGAGGCCAATCCCTCCGTTCCGGGAACGCACTAACAGCAAAGTTGATGCCGCATCAATAATTACCAGCATTCCTTAGCAACCCCTGGATTCATTTCACATTTCGTTCAAACCTCAAAGAAGAGGTTCGGAAGTCTGTAACAAGTTGGCTACAGGCCCCACCAACTCGCCACAGTTCTCTGAATCCATGGAATACGGTGGTGATTCAGATGAGAAGGGTAAGACTTAAAGTAAATGAAGTGACGAGACCCTACATCCGCCCTTCGTCCAATTCGATAGCGTCAGCCCAGGTGGATACGGCAGGGAGTGCACTTACCGATACACCTCGCTTCGTGGCGATCTCTTCCAGGCGGCCTCGGAAGCGCTGCCGTGCTGCTTCATCCTTCGGCTCGGATTTCAGCAGATTCTCTGAAAAGAGACAGACCTCAACCTGAGTGAGCTGTTTGCCATTGGCTTTCACCCAGGCGAGCAACTCGTCATCCGTCCCGCCCGCCAGAACCCGTTGCTCGAAGGCCTTCGCATCGATGCCGAGAAAATCGATCAGATCCTTATCGAACCCCACCGTCATGTAGTTGTAGTCTTGTAACTGGCCTGCGTGCCGCAGCCTGATCTTATCGATAAACCGTCTCAGGTGAGCGACCCCGCCGAGCAGAGCTTTGGGACTACGAGGATACCTGGTCATCTCTTTTTGCTCCAGGACGTTCGAATTCAGTCGCCCTCACCACAGCCACCGCCGAACCTGACTGCTGTACCGCTCCCAGTCACTCCCATACTTACGTGCCAACCATGGCTCCTCACCCCAGACCACGCGAATATGAAAAGCTGTCACGACGATCAGCGTGTAGAGGTATAGAAATAACGAGCCGAACGAGACGGCCCACCCCAGCAGCATCAATGCGACCGAAATATACATCGGATTGCGGCTGTAGCGATACAGGCCGACGACCACCAGTTTCTCAGGTGGCGCCCACGGCGCAAGCGTCCCCTTGCCTGAGACGTAGAAATCCCTCACACACCACATCAGGCCGGCAACCCCGACCACGAGAATCACCAGGCCGAATGGTAAATCGAGCTGCGTGCGATCCGTATACCAAAGCCAGGCCACGGGAACGATGAAGGCAACCGTTCCCGGCAATACCAGAAAGGCAATGAGCGCTCGCAAAAACATGAGCCCTAACGGAAAGTTTGAGCCGACGCCTCAGGAGGCGGATATCAGGAACACCATGCATGAAATGAGATCGATCAATGGTTCCTGGAACCCTTTTCCGTCCTCGATCGCCGCACCACCCACTGCGACGCATCCCCAATCAGATGGAAGTGTTTTCGGATTAGGTTTAACCCTCAGATCGTGTCACACTGGTAATTCTTATGCTTTGCCGTCGCAGTAAACTGCAGCGGTGAGTTCCAGCTTTCCTTCGCGCCCAGCCCCTCAGCGGGTCCCGGTTCCTCCGGCGAGGTCCTGCATCAACAGGCCAGCGGTCGCGACCGTCATTAGCTTAACAATAAAGACTTCCGACCCCTTTGTTTCCGCCAAAGCGAACAATGCTGCCGATAAAAACAAGGCCGGCGCGGACAGCAGAAAAACCGTACCACCTAGAGAGAAGAATAGCGTGGCTGCCATCGGAATACCTATCGAATCTGCATCGACCGGATAGATCCCAGCTTTAAGATTAAGAGACAACACAATATACGTCGAAACATTCACAGCCAGCAGAACTATGACAATAAGCAATAAGCGATGCCAGTATCTCGTTTGATCTCTAACGCTCCGGCTCAGCGGCCGGCCGCGCAGCAATCCCTCGGCTGCAACCGGCTGTCAGACGGCACGCCAAATCACGCACGGCGCAGGCGGTACCAGTGCTCGTCTGGGCGCAGCACCCATTCCAGGGGTGGCGGTAGCTTGAAAAAGGACGGTTCCACGTCGGTGATTCGCCAACCTGCAAAGGCGGCTTCGATTTCTTCGCGGCTCACGCCCCGGATCAACGGTCGAATGCGCCGCGGCCAGCACAGCAAGATTACTGTAGCATCTCCGGTGGCCAGGGCGTCCACGCTGCGGGCCATCCCTTGCTGCTGCTCAGTGTCGAAGTCATGGAAGGTGCCAGTGTCCAGGATGAGCCGGAAGCCGGAACCCACTTCCGCCTCTGAAAGCCGGGTAACGTCCCCTTGCACCAGCTTCAT
>NZ_CDLUDY010000206.1:0-13812 GCF_975968855.1 Petrachloros mirabilis | reverse complement strand
GCATTCCGTTCCATTGCGATCTTCATGAGGGAATGAAGGGAGAACTGTATGTTCTTCAGGTCCCTTCGGTCTAAGCCGAAAAAGACATTTTTGCCAAAATCAGAACATGGGCTTTGGCCACCGTAGGCGGAGATGGCGCTAGATTGACACTGATCATCTTGGGTTCCCAAGACGATCAAATTTCGTAGCATCACTCTCACAGTTAGCTGCCACGCAGCTGCCAGAACAGGACAAACCAGCCCCATCTCTCGCCATGTCTGTGGAGTCGCAGGTTGTTGTTTCTTGTGGTGTTAGGTCGTCTGAGGTTGGAGTTTCTGATATTTCTAAACCGCGGGTCGTTGGATTATAAAAAAGGTGTCAGGAAACATTCTGTCTCATTTGCGCGGTGGGATTGGGGATGCGCCTGGCGGTGTATTTGCTGTGCAGTGTGACCGGCGCGCCGAGTTTTTGCGTAAGCGCATGGTGAGCATTGTCGTGGTGACGGAGAAGTCTAGCGTTCGAAGAACGCCGGTGCAATCGGAAGCCTAGCCTGCTCGGGCGGGATTGGGATGACGTTGCGAACGCTGTCTTGCCTCTCTCATTCGCGGGGGCGTAAGATCGGTTACCCCATTTACATAACAAGGAGGCGCTATGGCCGGTCGCAGCACTCCCAAACCACCGCGGATCTCTCTGGACCGCACCATCGAACGCATGCGGAAACAGGTGGCCGAGCTTGCGTCATTCCTGGGTAAGGGCCGTCCGACCCGCAGCTTGGAAGAATTCGACCTGGAATCGGAACGGTTGATCGGCGATCTGCTCGGACAGACCTCCGACTTGTTGCACGCGTATGAGTACGCGGAATTGGGCGAGGCCTCCGGGTTGGTCAACCTGACGGAGGAAGCTCCGGAAAGCGCGGAGTTGGATGTCCAGCGGCAAAGCCTTTTGCAACGGAGCCGCGTACTGGAAAGCTGCGTGGCTGAATTGGAGGCGCGCCGGGCGGCCGAGCCGAAGAAAGCCAAGTCAAGCCGGCAGACTCTCATCGGTCCCCAGGTAGCTGAACATATTTCGTCGGACATCCGGAGCCTGTCCCACGAAGCCAGTCTGAGAGAAGCGGGACAACTCATGCAGAAGTGGAAACTCGGCTCCCTGTTATTGACGGACGATCGTTCCTACGTCGGATTCATCACGGACTCGATCTTGGCGCGTGAAGTCGTGGCCAACGGGCTGAATCCCAATACCACTTCCGTGAAGACCTGCATGCGCCAGCCGATTGTGGCCATCGAGGGGAACCGCCCGCTTATTGAAGCCGTGCGGATGATGAAAGATCAGGCGACCAGGCACCTAGCTGTGACGCAGGACAGCCAGATTATCGGGGTGATCTCCGTGTCGAACATCCTGCGCTATTATTCCGGCGTCGTCTGATGGCGCGAGACGTCGTTTACGTGGTTCGTATGCCGGGCTCGGGGACGGCTGTGGAGGATTCCAGAAGAGGGCGCTGATTTCTGGCGCGACTGATGCCCGGCGCCGATCGGAGGAGAAGGGAGGGTTTCACGGGAAACGGAGTCCTCATCATGGCAGCAGTCTTTAGCTTTCTGCATTGATCAAGAGGGAGGTGAGACATGGGGCCGACGAAAGCCATCGTGAAAGAGAACAAACTGTATGACGCCGCGAGCGGAAAGATGATCAAAGACGGATTTGCAAGCCGGCGCGATATTGAGGACTACGTGAATCATCATTACCTGGTGTTGCCGGTGGTCGACAAGGCCGGTAATCCCTGGTTGTTCGAGGGGAAGCCGGTCTATTGCCTGCACGGCAGTCAGTACGAGACCCTCGACGACCAGAAGCTCCATCTGGCCAGATGTCCTGACTGTGGCGGGATGGGAATCAGGGCTGAGGAATTTACGGTCGAATCGGATTGTATCCGTTGCCTGGTCTGCGGACATGAGTTCGATACCAGGCTCGAAATGATGGAGAACTGACCGGCTGGACGAAATGGTTCAGCAGAGAAACGGAGTCGTTGAACTGTTCCGATCGTCCAGGCTGCTCATGGGCAACAGTGTTCCATCCCGCCGGCGTTGAGAGAAAACTGCAAAAGCCGGTGAATGCCTCCCGTTGAGGAGTGATTTCTATGAAGGCGGCTGAGTTGTTGGTGCGTTGCCTTGAGAATGAAGGCGTGGATTTCGTCTTCGGCCTGCCGGGAGAGGAGACATTAGAGGTGATGGATGCGTTGCTCGAGTCCCGCATGCGCTTTATCGCGACGCGGCACGAACAGGGTGCGGCGTTCATGGCCGACGTCTATGGCAGGCTCAGCGGGAAGGCCGGGGTATGCCTCTCCACCCTTGGTCCTGGCGCCACCAATCTGTTGACCGGCGTTGCCGATGCCTACCTGGATCGCGCGCCGCTCGTGGCGATCTCCGGGCAAGCCTCGTTGAATCGACGACACAAGGAATCACACCAGTCCATCGACGTGCTGGGGATGTTCAAGCCCGTCACCAAGTGGAACACCTCGATCCCGAAGGGAGAGGTGATTTCCGAAGCCGTGCGGAAGGCGTTTAAGATCGCTCAGACGGAGAAACCGGGCGCGACTCATCTTGAACTGCCGGAGGATGTTGCGGACGAGCAGGTCGGTGATCCGCATGTGATTCGTCCACTCTTCGTACAGGCGCCGGTGATGCCGGAGCCGTCTCCGACCCAGGTGGCAAAGGCGGTCCGAGCCATTGCATCGGCGCGCCGTCCGGTGATTCTCGCGGGGAACGGCGTTATTCGGGGCCGTGCGCACGAGGCCGTCAGAGCATTCGCGCGGCGTATCCAAATACCGGTCCTCAGCACGTTCATGGCCAAGGGAGCCATGCCGGACAGCGATCCGCTTTCTCTCTATACCATCGGGCTGCAGGCACGGGATTATGCGGCTGTGGTGATGGAGCGGGCCGATGTGGTCGTCGCGATCGGCTACGATTTCGTCGAGTACGCGCCCAGTTTCTGGAACGCAAACCGTGATAAACGCATCGTGCACATCGATCCGTCGCCGGCGGAAGTGGATGAACATTACATCGTCGAGGTGGGCGTGCTGGGGGACATTCGTCTCTCGTTGGAGCTCGTCGGGGCAGGGCTTGTGCCGTTTGAGTCGCACTGGGCATCCGAATGCCGCAACAGCGTGATCGAGGGATTTGAAGCGGAGCTAAAAAGCGCACCATCCTGGCCGATGAAACCACAGCACCTGATACGGGAACTCCGTAGCAGTCTGGAGCCGGATGACGTGATCATCTGCGACGTCGGAGCTCACAAGCTTTGGATGGCCAGGATGTTTCCCTGCGAAGTGCCCAACACCTGTATTATCTCGAACGGGTTTGCCGCTATGGGTTTCGCCGTCCCCGGCGCGGTTGCAGCCAAGTTGCTGCATCCCGAACGCCGGGTGGTGGCTGTTACGGGTGACGGCGGGTTTTTAATGAACTCCCAGGAATTGGAGACGGCAGTTCGGCTGAATCTCCCGCTGGTCGTGCTGGTGTGGCGGGACGACGGATACGGTGTGATCCGCTGGAAGCAGCAGCTGCGGTTCGGGCGGACATCCTCAGTGGAATTCGGCAATCCCGACCTCTCGCGCTACGCCGCGAGTTTCGGCGCGGTCGGTTATCACGTGACGGAACCGTCCGAGCTACAGCCCATCCTGATCGAGGCGTTGAAGAGCAAAGTCCCGGCGGTCATCGACTGTCCGGTCGACTATGCCGAGAATCTTCGGCTAACCGAACGGTTGCAACGGCTCCCGCACTGACGCGCGACGAGCGATTGCACTAGCGAAGGCGAGCATTGTGAGCAGCCTAGGCCTTGTGATGGATCCGCCCTTGAAGGGCGAATGGGCGATCTTGAATCCTCCCGGTCATCCTAAGGTGGCTTATGATTTTCTGGCGACGAGCGGTACAAAACTTACCTATCTCACTACGACGTTTCTGCGGCATCTCTTCGGCTCCATCCACGTGGGCATGACCTACGCCTGGGGACAGCAGGTGGTGGCTCCTTTCGATGGGGTGGTGGTGGCCTCTTGCACATGGTGCCGGACAGGGAACGAATCAGTATGATCCGTCATCTGGTGCGCCTCCTGCTGTTCAGCCCAAAACCCGGATCGCTTCTTGAGGCCTACGGCGGCAACTACGTGATTCTCAAATGTGGAGCCGTGTATCCCTTATTAGCCCATCTGCGCTGTGGATCCGTTCGCGTGATGCAGGGTGACAGGGTGCGAGCCGGCGAACAGTTGGGCGAGGTGGGGAACTCCGGGTCTTCCCTCCAACCGCATTTGCATTTTCAGGTGATGAACAGCGAGGACCCGTTTCCCTCTTCAGGAATTTGCTCCCGTTCACGCTTCGTGAAGTAAGAAAGAAGATCGGACGGGAGTGAAACACGATCTCGAATGCGGACCTGCACAATGGTGATCATTTACGGTTGTAAGGTGCTGAGAGATGAAGACGGCACGAATCACTTTGCCTAGGACTTGCGGTGGTTTACCTATAGGATGAACTCGTGATCAATCTGTCCCGATTGTTCACCGCGAACTCTATAGCTGAGATCAAAATCCTCCATGTCTGAAGTTCTGCACGTCAACACAAGCAGCCGGAAGCAGGTCGTGGATTTGACTGATCGGGTCGAGATGTTGATCCGCAAGGCGAAGATGAGGGAGGGACTCTGTTGTCTGTTCGTCACCCATACGACTGCGGCGTTGACTACGGGGGAGATTGGAGAAGGAACCGAGCATGACTTTCTACAAGTAGTGGAGCAGGTGATCCCTGACATTCAGTTTCGCCACGCGCACAATCCGGCTCACGCCTGGTCGCACATGGCCTCGTCGATACTTGGGCCGTCACTCACGATTCCAGTGTCAGACGGTAAGTTGGTGCTCGGCACCTGGCAATCGGTGATGCTGGTGGAACTGGACGGCCCGCGCGATCGAAACGTTCACGTGAACCTTTTCGCGACCTGATCTCAGGACGAATTCTGCCGGAGTGACCACAGGTTTTCGTGGTGATGGATGGCAAAAAAATTCAGTGCCGGCATCTTGCTCTATCGAAAATGCGAAGGTGGATTGGAAGTCTTCCTGGTCCATCCAGGCGGACCATTCTGGGAGAAGAAAGACCGCGGGGCCTGGTCGATTCCGAAAGGTTTGTATGGTGAAGGGGAAGATCCAATCGCCGCCGCGCAACGTGAGTTTGCCGAGGAGACCGGCTCTCACGTGGTGGGGACGCTTCAGCCGCTCGAGCCTTTACTGCAACCGAGTGGGAAGCTGGTGTCCGCCTGGGCCGTGGAAGGGGATATCGATCCCGCCACACTGACATGCAACACCTTTCCGTTGGAGTGGCCGCCTCATTCTGGAATGATCCGGGAATTTCCCGAAGTGGATCGCGGAGCCTGGTTCGACATTCCCACTGCCCATGAAAAGATCCAGTCGGGACAGAGAGGGTTTCTCGATCAACTGCGGTCTCTCCTGAAAAGACGTGGCGAGTAGAGGATCGGAAATCAGAAGGGACAGGACAGGAATTCCCCCATGTGGTAAGGCCACCCGAGGTCGAGCCAGGGGGACTCCTTTAACTCGACCTCGCTTGGGTTGGCTTAGGCCGCCTTCTTGTATCGCGGTTGGTCAACCGTGACAGGAATGACTGCCTCTTTCGGTTCATATGCCTTCATCGTCCAGTAAGAAACCACAAAGGCTGTGAACAATCCGCTGATGGCCAGCGATGCTTCAACCATGCCGTTCACCATTCATCACCTCTCTTCGGACCGGATGTGTTGTGAGGTCCTGAATGATTAGAGACAGGTTTCCTAGAATGGATTCACGTTGGGAGATTGGTGATACAGGAGATCTGATATTCCTAGCTGGAAATTCACATGCTCTTTGGTTATTCCCGCGTTGACATGTCAGGAAGTCGAGCAGTAGCCTAGCTTGTATGAGGAAGGTTACAGACAGGTCTTTTCAAACCCACGTCCTTGGCCGGTTCCGTTATCTGATCGTGATGCTGTCTGCAGTAGGAGCTCTCCACAGCGCCTACGCTGGAGAAGAGGGAAAGCGCAATACCGAAACCAAGGGTCAGGCCGAAGCGGGTTATGAGATACCGGGCGTCCCCTTCCGGCTGTTTTTGGAGCGAGGCACGGAACAGACGGGAGGCGGCACGCCTGATGAAGCTGAAGCCGCTTTTCGGACAGTGATTGGCGCGTTCGGCATTCTGGTCGATCATCGGCCAGAGTACCCACGATTCGACGAAGCAGTGAGGAAGGGATTGTTGGAGCGAGTCATCGTACAGCCGACCGTTGTGAATCGAGAGGGGAAAGCCTTTCCGTTCTTAGTTGCACGTCTGGCGGACCCCGGGAGAGTCAAGTTGCTGATCAGTGCCTCGTTGCTCCGCGATCGGGGGTATGTGGGAGATGCCGAGCGATTGGCACCGGTATTGGCAAGAGAATTTCAATGGGTGGTCAGTAAAGCGGATACGAGTCCAATGGCGAAAACGGTTGCGATGGAGCGAGATTTCCGGCATGCCCCGATTCGTACCAATAAAGAGATACCGGAGTTGTCGGGTGAGGAACGGGTCCGGCTGCTCCAAGAACTCTTCGAGACATATTTGCGTACCGTGGACGACTTCAACAGTTTGGAGAGCCAACCCCTCTACGTGATCGGAACTTCCAAGCTGATTCCCCCCGCTCAACCGGATTCAACGACGCATTTTTACGACATTCGGACTCGAGAGGCCCTTCAAAAAATCGTCCGCGAGCCGTCTTTTCTGAAATCCACCCCGCGTGCGGTGACCAGCCTCCTGAACGGGAAGATTTGGAACGTAGCCTTCGTCAAAATCGACCAGCGTGACTGGGCCACCAGAACGCGAGTTTTGCCGGCGGACAAGGCAGTGGTTGTGGGATCGACGGGGCGTTCGATTCAACCTGCCGCAATTCTGGTGAATACATACCGGACGGCGGATCCTGAAGATCCGTTCTATTCGGATACGATGTCATTGCCGATGGGCGCTCTCTCCACGGATCAGCTTGCCCTGGTTATCGCGAAGGAGATTGAGCACAATATTGTGGAGAAATCTATGACCGGCCATGTGGCGCAGGATGCACTCACCGCACCAGAGTGAAGCACGATACATCTCGCATAGGATTTATCTGTCGACGGCATGTGTCTGCTATTTTCCGTCTTCCATAGCAGGTCCTGTCTTGGTAAGCTGCTTCCATTGATCGGAGAATTGATTCTGCCTTGATGACCACCGCAAATGGATATAATCGTCTGTCTCTACTGAGCAAAATCGGTCTGGTTCTCCTCGTCGGTCTCATCTCCCTTGTGAGTCTGCTCTTCTACCTGCAGACGCGGCATGGGTTCCGTCACGTCATCATTCCCCTCGCCGCGAAATTTACCGGTGCCAAGATCGAAGCAGAGGACGGGTTTCTCTCCTTCTCGGGGGCGCTCGAAATAGAGGGGCTCGTTTATAAGGATCCTGCATCGAAGATCTCATTCGACGCGAAACGAATGGCTCTTCGTGCAGCGCCCTGGTCGATCTTTTCCGAAGGGGTGCCTAAGATCGACGACCTGCAGTTGAAGAAGGCGAACCTTCGCGTCGTCATCGTCCCTGGAGCGGAGGAGGTACCGGTTGAAGAAAGGGAGAGGGAGCCGTCGGAGGCGATAGGATTCATCCCGGTAGCGGTGGAGCATGCCAGTTTCGAAGAACTCGCCATTGTCGTACAACAAGAAGGCAGCAAAACCACGGCGCGGGTGAATGCAACGTTGGATCAACTCGGCCCAGGCCGTGCGGGAAGTGTGAAATTCCAGACAGGTTTTCTCCTTGAGCGTGGCGGGACGAGGGACCTCTCAGGAACCGTTGACCTTGCCCTCACAGTGGAAATCGGTTCGGGTGGGACGCCGATCAAGTGGAATGGCTCCAATCGGATTCTTTTCAGGACAGGCCGAGGTCAGATCGAGCCGTCGGATCCCGAGGTTTTCAATTTTGCACAGACGATCGAAGGCGAGTATGCGCATGAAGAAGAGACCGTCAGAGTTTCATCGAATGTTGCGATCAGCAAGGCCGGAAAAACATTGGGGACGGTTGAATTGACTGCTTCAAGGGATGGGGGAAAACACCCATCGGTCACGGATGCTTCCCTCACGATGGCGGGCATCACAGGAGAGACGCTGAATGTGTTTCTCGGCGGGACGGGTCCCACGCACGTGCACGCAGGACGGTTCGACGCACGTTTCGAAGCGCACATCGAAGGGCCACAAAATTCCGTTCGGGGTACGCTGACCGGATCGGCTATCCGTCTCAAATCAGGCAAGCAGGAAGCCAGCCCGCCGATCAATGTCTCGCTTCAGCACATGGGATCGTTTGATTCGGCTACAAAGGATGTGGCCATTGAGACGCTCACGCTCAGTATAACCGACAGCTCCAAGACTCTGTTGTCTGGTGCGTTGGATCGCCCTGTCTCGCTGCGTCTGGAACGTACCGGAGAAGGGACTCAGTCCACTGGCGTGGCCGGCGAGGCTGCAGTCTTTTCCCTCCGGCTTGCTCAATCAGATGTCCAAGAGCTGCGGCCGTGGGTGGGCTTAATGGGCAACGACCCGCTGAAAGGAGTTATGGGGGGCAGGCTGGGAGCCTCCCTGGCCGTCTCCATTTATGGACGGGGCGAGGTCGTGGACGTCGCCGGCAAGCTTGAATCCTCAGGAGTGATGTTGCGGGGCGAGGGAAGCGGACGGGCCGGGCTCGTGGGACCGTTAGCAGTTGGCGCAGACTGGAAATCTCGGCTGAGCGACATGAAGCTGCTCAAGCTCGATTCGTTGACGGCCACTATCGGGCTGAAGGGCAAACAGGTCGGTACGCTTCAGGCAAAGGGTGCAGTCCGTATCGCGCCGACCACGGAGCTTACCGCCCTAACCGGCGCGATGAAGCTATCCGGTTTACCGGGGGAGACGCTCAATCCGTTGATCAGTCAGTGGAGTCAAACCAGAATCGGTCGGGCCGGCGTGGATGGTCATGCCGATGTCGTTGTTGACGAGGGTATAGCGAAATGGGAAGTCGATTTTCGCGGCCGGGACATTCAACTCCGTCTGCCGGATGCGAGAACTGATGCCCCATCGATCGATCTTCTGGTCAAGCAGGCTGGCGATTTCAACCGGAAGACATCAATGCTTCGGGTGGACCAGCTGAGCGTGCAAGTCGTCGAACAGCGTCGCCTCACAGTCGCGCTATCGCTCGATCAGCCTCTCACGTTGAGCCTGGCAGAGGATAAGAAAGGTGACGCGTCAAAGTCAGGCGGATCTCAGGAACCGATTACACTCGGGCTGCGAGTGAATCGGTTGGGTGTGCAACAGCTCCGTCCGTGGCTTGTGCTGGTCGGGACTCAGGCTCTCGCCCCGATTCGACAGGGGGCTCTGGATGCTGATTTGAAGGTACGTCTCAAGGGAACAGATGAAATTGACGTTGACGGTCGACTGGATCTGGAAGAGATTTCGATCGAGCGGGAGAAAAAACGCCCGAGCGATCCGGTTACGTTGGGCACCGAAGTTCGTGCGAAAGTCGTCGATCGGTCCCGTGTCGTCGTGGACTCCTGGACGGTACGAGCCCGGCATGGGAAGAAGCTGCTTGCTCAGTTGCACCTCGCCGGAGCTGCTGAGACCGCTGGGGCAACGGATTTGTCATTGGATGTCACAGCCAGCGATCTCAGCGAGCTCGTTGGCCGCCTCGGTCTGCTCACGGAGCGGCAGCACGATATGATTTCCGGTGGAAGCCTCAAAGGAAAAGTGCGAGTGATGACCGCGGGACAGGCGAAACCCCTTACACTTAGGAGCGCCTTCAGATCGGACAACCTCACCATCAGACTGGATAAGACCCACCGTATGACACGAGCGATCGATTCCAAGGTGGAGCTGGATGTGGACGAGGCACGGACCTTTGTCGAACTCCATAGGGTGGAAGTGACTGTAGAGTCCGGAGGGAAAAAGGCCGGGACGCTGACAGCGAGTGGGCGCTGGCCGTTGGCCGATGACAATGTGACTTCGCCTGCAGGTACGGTGAATGTGACCTTAAAGGAATTGGATAGCGCACCCTTCGTAGATTTCTTCGGCATCTTACCGGGCCGCGGAGCCGGTCCGTTGCCGGTGAATGCTGATATCAAGTTCACACAGGAGCCGGGCGGGAAGACCCTTGCCGTTCAGGGAAAGGAAACGGTCGGGCCAATTAGCGTCACGGTAAAAGGTCGTGAGCCGGAGCCTGCAACGCTGCGCTTGGAGCATAATCTGTCTCGGAGCGGCGACGAGATCAAGGTGGGGACATTCGCACTTACCACGGAGCGGCCAAAAGGGAGGGCTGATCGGGTAGCACTGAGCGGGAGCTTTAGGACAGGCGTAACCCCTCGTGTACAGCTTCTTGGAAGTGTAGATGCGTTCGATGCCGATTGGTACCAGGCTCTCGTTACGCCACCCTCCGAGCAGCCTTCGAAAAGTAAGGACTCAGAGAAGAAGTCAGCTACGAATGGTAACGAAACCGGGTTTGGCGTGCCGTTGGACCTCGATATCGTTCTTTCCATTGGGACTGTTGTCTATCGGTCTCTTGAAATCGGAAAGGGCAGACTGATCGCCAAGGGAGATGGGCAAAGGATGCAGGCGACACTGGAGCCGACGGGCATTGCAGGGGGTTCGGTAGGAGGGACGATTATCGTGGCTTTGAAGGGGAGGCAGCCTGAATTCAGCTGGAATACGAAGGGGGAGGCTTTGGATGTCGGGATCATCTCCAAAGCTTTGTCGGGGGAAGCGGAACCACGGATCAAAGGTCGCGGAAAATTCACGTCGGAGGGCACCGGCCGTGGGCAGGGACAGGCGTTACGGCAGAGTCTCGATGGCAAGGTGGTCTTTGATGTCAACGACGGCGAGTTCGTCAAGTCCCCGGTTCTTGAGTTCCTCGCGGAACAGACCCGTATTGATGATTTCAAGGGATTGGGATTCAAGACGCTGCATGGTGAACTTCAAATAAAAGAAGGTTGGGTAAAGATCAGCCAGATTCGTGCTGACGGTCCCGCTGTTGCGGCAGAGGCGAGCGGGAAGGTGGGGCTGGACGGTCGACTTGATGTGCGAGTGCAACCGCAGATCGGACCGGCCTTTTCCGACTACGTCAAAATTCCCTGTCTCGATCATTTTGCGAAGACCGCAGAGGGTTTTACAGTGTTGCCGGTTGCCGTCACGGTCACTGGAACAGCCGAAAATCCCGAGTACGGGGCAACGGTGGAGGCTAGCAGCACCGTCGGATCGGCTGCGGGGGCGATCGTCGGCACAGTCGCACATGTGCTGACCGGTTGCACGGGGGGCGAGGGAGCAAAAAAAACAACCGAAGAAGCAGTTGAAGCAATCACGGAGAAGGCGACGGAGCTAATAGAAGGCCTATTGGGCGGCAAGAAGAAAAAGTGAAGCTGAGTTGCTCGCAACAAGACACGATTTAGTAATCTCTGCCCATAAGTGATTCCACCCTGTTGAATCCTTCCTGTTCGTGCCGGTGCTCCGCCCAATAGGGCGGCGCTATTTCGCATCGGACCTCACCAAAAAGAAGTTCGCCCCGTGCCATGCACGGTGAAGTGCAGAGACCGGACTCTCAACCCTACAGAAATACATGCGAGTCCATTCGTTAGAAATTTGTAATAATCAGCTTGAAGAGAAGGAAGAAGAGTAGCAACTGTTCGAAACATTTAGCAAATGCTGCACCCGTGCGTTGCTTCGTTGTAATGGAACGCGACCGAAGTGTCACTGGCATCTTCTTTGCGGTTCTATCATGGCGTCGTGTCCTGGCGAAGAGAGATATCTAAGCGGGAGCCGAGTAGAACCTAAACACTTTTGAAAGGAGGATGCCATGGCCAACGAGACCAACGTCCTGATTGCTCGTATCGAGTGGTGCCGCCGCCAGAGAGCGCAGGCAAGAACGCAGCCTGATTTCGACCGGTGGCGCGCAGAAGAAGATGGGCTCTGGGACGCTATTCTTGATCAAAACCGCATGACTCGGTATCAGTTGTTTCCATCTGATGTGGTTGAGCGGTATGCGATGGGACTCCATGATGGACGAGTCATGCTTCGTATCGCACGGATGACGCAGCAGGTATCGTCTCGGAGTCAATAAGTTGATTACAGTATCGAAGTTAGGAGTGCGCTGACCGTTACCGATCTGAATACTATCGAGCTGGATCCTCTCTCGCACCTGCAGGGGATAGCGGGATTGTCTAACCGGCCTGATGTGCGGTACGGATTCGATTTCAATCGTCACCTCGTTCTAGCTGCTCTACATTGACAGTTTGCCTCAAGGCACGTAGCCTTCTGATTGCGCGGCGTCGGAATGCGGGAGGTACTGTGCGCGAACGGATGGTATTCGCTTTTCTGCTGCTGGGAATCGGAATTGTAGGGCTTTTCCCTGAATACGGATCGGCGAATTCAGAAGACCGCGTACGGGATGCAATCGTGAGGAGCCAACATCTTGGCGCCCATGGCCTTGGGTACAATCGTGACTCACTCGTGACTCTCTCCAAGGCGCTGACACCCGGTGATGTGCCGGCGATTCTCCGGTTATTCACAACTGCTTCGAGATTGCAGACAGGCGTGACATTCGCCCTGGCCTCCCAATGTGGCGCATCGATCGCTCCGCTGGTGGAGGCGGTGTCGCAGAATGAATTCCCCCTCTCGCTGATGTCCGATGCGCGGGAAGCACTTCGCCATCTTTCCGAATTCGAGCGCTGCACGGATACCGATCGTGAGCAAGCCCGAGCGGCTATGGTTCAGATCGATCGGATGGAACAGGACCGCATCGATCACCTGATCCGGTCAGCAAGAAAACATCGAGGAGAAGACGCGAGAATCGAGAGCAATGCCCTGAAGCTGCTGAATCCAGAGCAGGCGAGGGATGTCACACTCGAAGAGTGTATCGAAGTCGTGATGCACTCGAGAGCCGCGATGCGAGGGGAGACAAGCCGAAAGCCCCGCAGCAAATCGGTTGACGACACGTTGTCCCGGAACGCTATTCAATCCTGTTACGACCGGGACCGAAAGAAATCGAGAGGACAGAGCGTGACAGACTAAATCGAAGATATTCTCAGCTTCCCTTTAACGTATGGCTGGAGAACCAGCGACACCATTCAGGGTCATTGTCCAGGAGCCTGAGTTATCAAACGCGCTTTCCTGCAGAATCAATCATTTATCGTCGTTGAACCAGCCTTAGCTTCAATCCTCGACATTTCACCGCCCGCCTTCGATGAGTTCGAAGTTTCCACCTGAATAAATCTTCCGGTGGACTTCCTCGAATTGTTTACAAATTGTTAACGCCAATGTGACTGATTTGAAAAGGTTGCCTGATAGGCTCATACCAATTAGTCGAGAACTCGAACTCAACGAGAGGGCAGCATCATGTCACACATGGGATATTTCATATCCATCCTCAGCCTGCTGGTGGCCATCCCTCTGGGGGTAGGGATTAGAACACTCTTGGCCATGAGGCAGTCCGTGCTCATCCCCTTGTTGCGTGTGAGAACAGCGAATGGCAAGAACGAGCCAATCACAAAAATGATGACCGCGAGAAGAGACATTCTTGCTAATACAACACACTCTTCAGGGCTCACGATCGGAGTGCACCCATAAACCTTAAGGAGGAAGCATGATTCCGGTAGAACGATTGATGACTCGCAAATTGGTACATATCGAAGTTGGGCGGTCCGCCATTGAAGCGGCCAAGATGATGAAAAACTTCAAAGTCGGCAGTGTCCTCGTGAAGAAGAAGGAGGATATTGTCGGGATTGTGACGGAGCCGGATATTATTCGCAAAGTTATCGGAGAAGAGAAAG
>NZ_CDLUDY010000205.1:0-2579 GCF_975968855.1 Petrachloros mirabilis | reverse complement strand
GCTCGGTGGGTTTCGTGCCCATGGCAACCAGAAATCTGTTCTCCAGGCCGATGAATACGTGGCAGAGGCGGAACGGATATTAGCGCAATACGGTGGGCGGCCGTGCAAGGGCTGGGAAGCGTTGTTGAGAGGGATGGTATGGAAGGTGGCCCGGCACTATTCACTCGGGACGCTGCCTCGATTGATCCGGACAGTCGGTCACCGTGCGGGATTCACATTCCCAACAAAAGTCGCTGTATGGGACGGTACGGAATGGAGAATCATTTCAGGTTTCGTAGTGTGAGCGTGTGATCGAGGCCAATGAGAATACTCCAAGTCAGCACTTACGATAAGGGTGGAGGGGCCGAAGCCGTTGCGTGGCAACTTTTTGAGGAGTATCGGCGTCGAGGTCACGTATCGGTGATGGCAGTGGGAGAGAAGCGCAGCCGTGATATGGATGTAATTCCCTTATCGTGCGTTGTCGATTCCAGTCAGCTAGATCGGTGGTCCGAGAAGCTGAGCGAACAGTTGTTACCTTATGAGGGAAGACTGCGCGGAGCCTGGCGGCTACGTCGATGGTTACAGGCATACGCTGCATATCCGCCGAACTGGTGGCAAGCGAGATTGGGAATGGAGAATTTTAATTTTTCTGAGACATGGAAGTTGCTAACTCTAGCGAAGATTCAACCCGACATTCTTCACTGCCATAACCTTCACGGCGGCTGGCTTTCCCGCGGAGGGTACTTCGATTTGAGAGCTCTGCCGTGGCTGAGCAGGCAAGTCCCTGTCATGGTCACACTTCATGACACATGGTTACTCAGCGGGCACTGTGCATACACTCTCGGCTGCGATCGCTGGAAGGCGGGCTGTGGAACCTGTCCGGACTTATCGATCTATCCGGCTTTGCTTCGAGATGGAACCGCGTTCAACTGGAAGAGGAAAAAAGAAATTTTTGCCAATAGCCGCCTTCATGTCGCAACCCCTTCGAGATGGCTTATGAGCCAGGTAGAGCAATCGATGCTGGCCTCTTCGGTGGTCGAAGCCCGTGTGATTCCGAACGGGGTGGATAGGTCGGTCTTCTTGCCAGGCTCGAAGCGTCAGGCCAGAGAAGTGATCGGTCTGTCGCAGGACGATGCCGTCTTGTTGTTCGTGGCCAACGCCGCCAGGAGCAACGTGTTCAAGGATTATCGGACGGTCGAACAGTGCGCCGCGAGAGTGGCAGCGGGATATCGCGGACGCAAAGTCACGTTGATCGTTCTGGGAGAAAAAGGCGACCCGATCGCACTCGAAAACGGCGAGATCCGGTTCGTGGCTTTCCAGAAAGATGCAAGGACGACAGCACGTTATTACCAAGCGGCCGACGTCTACGTGCATGCCGCAAAATCCGACACGTTTCCTAACACCGTTCTCGAGGCGCTTTCCTGTGGCTTGCCGGTTGTTGCGACGGCAGTTGATGGGATTCCCGAACAGATCGAAGAACACCGTTCCGGATTTCTGGTTCCTGCTGGAGATGCCGAAGCGATGGCTGGTCGAGTGCTCCAACTTCTTTCCAATGAAGATCTGCGGACTTCGATGGGGGCGATAGCAGCGGAAACCGCTGCCCGGTCCTTTAGTCTCAATAGGCAAGTACAGGCGTATTTAGGTTGGTATGAGCAGATTCTGGAGGCTTCGCAATCAAAGGGTGTGACGACGTATGCCTGCTAAGGTCATGTTGTTGGCGGTCGGCCTGGGAGTCGGAGGAACCGAGACGCACATTCTCGAGTTGGCCGCACGGATCGATCGCTCACGGTTCAGCGTCATCGTGTGCTCGCTCAAGTCGGGAGGGGAGGTAGCTGATGAACTTCGAGCACGGGGGATCAAAGTTGTCTCGTTGGATGGGATGGGTAAATTGGATGTGCGGGTATTCCCCCGCCTCCTGAAGGTGTTGAGCGTCGAACGGCCGGATGTCATTCAATCGTTCTTGTTTTGGGCCAACCTGGCGGCCAGAGTATGCGGGCGCATTTTTAGAGCTATTCCGGTTGTTTCATCCTATCATGATGAAATTGTGAGTGAAGGTCGGGCAATCCGCTTAATCGACCGGCTTACTCTCAAGTGGACATCCGGGGTTGTTTGTTGTTCTGAAGCGGTGCGCCGGTCTGTTATGGCGCGTATCGGCGGGATCTCCGATCGATGCGCCATTATCCCGTTCGGTGTGGAAACACAGCGGTATGAATCAACTATGGCGCTTTCGAAACGAGAGCTTGGGCTGCGTGAGGACCAGCCGGTTATCGGGACCGTCTGTCGGCTCGTTGAGCCCAAAAAGGGATTGAGTGTGCTCCTCCAGGCAGCAGCTGAGTTGAAAAGGCGTGAGGGAGGGGGGAATTTTCAGCTGCTGATTGTCGGCGATGGGCCGGCGAGATCGCAGCTCGAACAGTTGAGTCGTCGATTGGATCTTGATTCACAGATAGTATTTACGGGGGCAAGACGGGATATACAGAAAATTTTACCGCTCGTGAATGTTTTTGTGCTCCCTTCGCTGTACGAGGGGTTCGGTATCGCCATCCTTGAAGCGTTGGCAGCCGGGAGGCCGGTCGTGGCCACCACTGTCGGCGGCATTCCCG
>NZ_CDLUDY010000204.1:0-6317 GCF_975968855.1 Petrachloros mirabilis | reverse complement strand
CATTGTGTTGCCAGCACATGCTCGACTTCGCTCGTGCCGATTCCGAAGGCCAAGGCACCGAACGCTCCGTGGGTTGACGTGTGCGAATCACCGCAGACAATCGTGGTTCCGGGAAGGGTAAAACCCTGTTCGGGGCCGATGACGTGCACGACGCCTTGGCGGATATCATTCATTCCGAAGAGAGCAATCCCGAATTCACGGCAGTTGTCCTCCAACGTTTTGATCTGGAGGGCGCTGACGGGATCGGCCACACCAAGTCGCCGATCGGTTGTCGGGACATTGTGGTCGGGCACCGCGAGTGTCGCGCCTGGACGTCGCGGGCGGCGATTCGACAGTTTCAATCCTTCGAACGCCTGCGGTGACGTGACTTCGTGGACCAACTGACGGTCGATGTAGAGCAGTGTCGTGCCATCCGGCTCGGATCGGACAACGTGGGATTCCCAGATCTTGTCGAAGAGAGTCTGACCAGCCATGTCTACTCCTTGATGCGTATCACTCGGGAGGCGATATTATACAGACTCCGACGGTATTCTTTACAAGAGGTATGTCTGTACCTTGCGTCAGTGAGCCGGACGTGGTACCAGGCAGGCTGCTCGCTCGGGAGGAAATGGCTTGATGTGTGTGGAACCGTGGCAGGATCCAGTAATCCAAGAATGGACGCAACAACTCCTCGATAGTTATCGCCATTGGACGAACCGCGATCTGATCAAGCGGACCGGTCGGCTTGAACTCCAGTCTCGAGCATTGTTCGAGTGGCCGGCAGTTGTGGTCTCGCATGGCATGGAGGTCGACCCGATTCTGAATTATGGAAATCGGACGGCGTTGGATCTCTGGGAAATCAGTTGGGATGAATTGGTGAAGACGCCGTCTCGCTTGACAGCCGAACCGGTCAATCGTGCGGAACGGGAACGCATGTTGGAACTGGCGAAGACGCGCGGCTATATCGATACCTATCGGGGGGTAAGGATCACAAAGATGGGAAAGCGATTTTTGGTCGAGAATGCATTGATATGGAACGTGCTGGATCCTGCCGGAAAACAGGTAGGGCAAGCGGCGACCTTCGCAAGGTGGACCTGGCTGCCGTAGCGGTGGGGAAGAAGAGCATGTTCGGGACGTGGCAGCCACGGCCTGCTCGAGTCTACACTGGAACCGGGCAGCGTCTCAGTCAGAGATCCGCGTAAATCGGGGAACGGGTAAGGCCTCTACGAGGATGCTTTCGAGGAACATCGCGACAGGCCTGACCCACAGTCCCTGCTCGCCGTAGAGGGCCCGGTACACGACGTACTTTTCCTCCGTTTCACTGTGCGTAGCCATCCCGATGACTTCGTATTCTTTCCCCTTGTAATGACGATAGCGACCAGGCTGGATCATCGTGTATTCTCCCTGTGCTCCGTACTATACGGAAATGGAGAAAGGAATCACAGTGTCGAATCCTTTGCACAAGTCGCACGATATTATCGTAATCGGAGGAGGATCTGCAGGCTATGCGGCAGCGCGGACGGCCCAGGCAGCAGGCGCAGACGTGGCTATTGTAGACCATGGCCCGCTCGGAGGCCTCTGTATTCTTCGGGGCTGCATGCCCACAAAGGCCATTCTCCGCTCAGCCGAAGTCGGCGCCCTGCTTCGCCGGAGCCGGGAATTCGGCTTTTCTACCGGAGGGACCCGTGCCGATCTGTCAGCCATCGTCGATCGAAAAAATCGGCTAGTCCAAGAGTTTACCGATTATCGTGTTCGGCAGTTGCAGGATCCGGAATTCACCCTGTACCAAGAACGGGCCGCCTTTCGTTCGCCCCATGAAATCACAGCGGGTGATGTGGTCCTGTCTGCCCGCTCCTTCATCATTTCTACCGGCTCGTCGCCGAGCCTTGTACCGGTACCTGGACTGTCGGAGGCGGGATACCTGACAAGTGACAGCATTCTCGATCTGCGCATGCAGCCTGAATCGTTGATCGTTCTTGGCGGCGGACCTGTGGCGGTCGAGTTAGGCCAGTTCTTCGCCCGGGTCGGTAGCAGAGTAACCATTCTCCAACGGGGCCGCACGATCCTCTCGCAGATGGACGAGGATGTCGGAATTGCCCTGGAAGCGGCATTGCGCGAAGAGGGGATCGAGATCGTTACCGGTGTACACCTGCAACACGTGGCTTGTAGAGGAAAGCAAAAGGTTGTTTCGGTGAAACAGGGCGACAAGGAGCACGCTTTCAGCGGCGAGACCATTCTTCAAGCCCTGGGCCGTCGACCGAATATATCTGGGTTAAACCTTGAAGCAGCGGGGATACGAGTCCAGGATGGTATGATCGCGGTTGATGACACGATGCGGACCTCGCAGCCACATATTTATGCGGTGGGAGACGTCAACGATCTTACGCCCATCGTCCATCTGGCGATTCAACAAGGGGAGGTGGCCGGGTACAATGCCACGCATGCGGACAGCCTCCCGAGAAAAGTCGACCATCGCCTGGATATGGAAGTGGTATTTACGGAACCGCAAGTCGCAGTTGCAGGGCTAAGCGAACGGGTCTGTCGCGCGAAGGACATTCCATACCTGTGCGCGTCTTACCCGTTTGCCGATCACGGGAAAGCGTTGTGTCGTGGCGCCCTCCACGGGTTCGTCAAGTTGCTCGCGTCGCCTTCTAACGGGCAACTCATTGGTGCGCAGATCGTCGGTCCTGAAGCCGGCGAGCTGATTCATGAGTTGATCGCCGTCATGTACTACAACGGGACGGCTGCGGATCTCCTGCGCATGCCGCATTACCATCCGACACTTGCGGAGATTCTCACGTATCCGGCGGAATCACTTGTCGATCAGGTGGAAGCGTCATGAATCTCAGACGGTTCATTGCTCTTATCATAGCTGTCGTCTGTGCGGCTTCTTTCGTTGCCTGCCAAGAACAAAGTTGGGAGTCGGCCATGGCCGCCGGTCAAACGGCCGTGCAGCAGGGAAACTATGTCGAAGCTGAACGGATATACCTTGTGGCCGTCAAGAAGGCCGAGGAATTCGGCCGGGAGGATCAAAGGGTGGCGGTGAGCCTCTCTCATCTGGCGCAGGTCTATGCCGGGCAAGGGAAACACGTCGAGGCAGAACCGGTCTTTCTGCAGGCGCTGAAGATTTATCAAGCGGTGCACGGTGAAAATCATCCGGATGTGGCCGCGACCTTGAACAACCTCGGCGTCCTCCACCGAATGTACGGTCAGTATGAACAGGCCGAACCCTTGCTGACCAGAGCGCTGGCCATCAAGGAGAAGCTGTTGGGTCCTCACCATGTCGACGTGGCGTTGAGTCTTGCCAACTTGGCGCAGCTCAAGGTCTCTCGGGGGCAGCCGGAAAAGGCCGAGCCCTTGTATCGACGTGCCCTCGCGATCAGGGAAGAGTCGTTGGGGCCTTCACATCCGGAGGTTGCGAAGACGTTGGAAGATCTGGCCAATGTGTTACGGAAACTTGGTCGGCAGGATGAGGCAATGACCATGGACCTTCAAGCCCGTGAGATTCGCGCTAAGCGGAGTTGAACCGCTCCCGTCTTCCGTTGTAGCGTAGCGCTATGCCCGAGTCGAACCATTCTCGGTCTCCCGTGAACTGGCGTATGAACGCGATGATTGGACGTTTCGTCGGGATCGTCGCCATCGCCCTGGGCTTCATCTTGGGCATGTACGGGCTCGACGAACCGGGATCGCGCTGGTTGCAGACGGCTCTTGGGTTATTGGTCACGGGCATGTTGGCCCAAGGTTATGCGCTCTACTGTTCGATCAAAAGGATGCAGCAGCTTCAAGATCGCCCACATCATGACGCCCCTCGGTAGAAGAACAGATCGGCTCCTTTCCACATCATGGGTCTTGCTTCTGGCCTGCCTCTTGATGGCTTGCGGCGGTCCCTGGCGTGATGGCTATTTCAAGAGCGGAGTAGATAGTCTGACTCAGGAGGAGGTAACCGAGAAGATGGGACCTCCGCATACGTCGAAGACTCCTGCGCTCGGTGGTGATACGGTTTGGACTTATCGCGTCCCTATGTCGGAGCGAGAGCTCAGTCCGATGAATATCTCCAGCCTTACCAACGCGACACAGCAAGCCGCTTCGCTGTTCGCCAAGCCTGGTGAAGGGCCAAAGGAAACGCTCTATTGCTACCGATATACCTTGACGTTCAATGAAGAGAAGATCCTCAAGAATTGGAAACGTGAAGAATGTGTCCCGGGGACACGCGAGTCCCTAAAAGCCGAGTAATCTCCCCTTATGCCTATTCCCATGTCCAAACGAATATGAGCGCCTTGCGGTAACCGATGCCAAACTGGATGCCGCACATCGATAGTGCAGTCGTGCTCGACTGTATCAAGTCGCTCCTTCTCCTGTTGTCCTTGCTGATCGCCCGAACCCTCATCGTTCGCTCGATTGCCAAGAACCAGGCTCTGACGATTGAGGCCAAGCGCCGTTGGGTGGTGTCGGTCCGCAACACGATGCTCTTCGGCCTCTTGGTCGGACTGTTCGTTATCTGGGCGCACGAACTCCAGGCCTTTGCCGTTTCGCTGGTTGCGTTGGCGGCGGCCCTCGTCCTGGCAACGAAAGAACTCATCCTCTGCTGGAGCGGAGCGGCGCTACGAGTCGGAGGAAAGGTCTATTCGGTCGGCGATCGTATTCAAATCGCCGGGTATCGTGGTGTCGTGTTGGATCATGACATGTTCGCGACGAAGTTGCTGGAAATAGGACCAGGCCCATCGTCGCATCTGTATACAGGCCGCGTCACTATATTTCCCAACAGCCTCCTGTTTACCAATGCCCTGGTGAAGGAGAATCCCACCCAGGATTATGGACTCTATACGCTGACCATCCCCTTGAAGGCCGAAGAGGATTGGCAGGATGCAGAATGCCGCCTCTTGGAATCGGCGAGAGCGGAATGCGCGTCGTTCATGGACGAGGCCGGCCGGCAGATGAAATTATTGGAAAAAACGAATCTGCTCGAAGCTCCTTCACCTGAACCGCGAGTAAGCGTTCAATTGCCTGAACCTGGTAGAATACAGCTGGTGTTAAGGTTCCCTGCTCCCGATCGGGGACGCTCCCGTGTCGAACAGGCGATTTTGCGCCGTTACCTGAAATCAACTCCCTGAACTGTCTTCGCCTTTCATCACAGGTTGCTCCTGTCCCCCTCATCTGTTAGCATCGCCACCGCTAGGACGGTTGCATCGTGAAAATCGCTACATTCAACGTCAACTCCCTGCGGAAGCGCCTTCAGATCGTGCTGGAGTGGCTTGAGCAGCAGCATCCAGACGTCCTCTGTCTCCAGGAAACGAAAGTCCAGGACAGCGAATTCCCCTTATTGGCGCTTGCGCCATCGGGGTACGAAGTCACGTTTCGTGGCATGAAGTCCTACAACGGGGTTGCCGTTCTGAGCAGGAAAAAACCTGAATCGGTGAGGGCCGGGCTCGACGACGGAGGTGAACCGGACGAGCCGAGATTGCTGCATGTCGTAATCGATGGCATTCCGATCATCAACACGTATATTCCGCAAGGCTTCGAGATCGATTCACCCAAGTACGCTTACAAGCTCGAGTGGTTCAAGCGTCTGCGCCGGTATTTCGAGAAGCACCTCTCATCAGACAAGCCGGCGATCTGGTGTGGCGATATGAATGTTGCGCCCAGACCGATGGACGTCCATAGTCCAGAGAAACATCTCAAGCACGTCTGCTACCACGAAGATGCGAGGAAAGCCTACGAGGAAACGAGGGCCTGGGGGTTTCAAGACGTGTTCGTGAAACTGTACCCTGAGCGACAACAGTTTACGTTTTGGGATTACCGGGCACCGAGTTCGCTTGAGGCGAATAAAGGCTGGCGCATCGACCATATTCTGGCGACGGCGTCGTTGGCGGAGAGGTGTAAGAGGGTAGACGTGGACGTCGAGCCGCGGAGAGCGAAAGACCCCTCAGACCATACGTTCCTCTGGGCGGAGTTTTCGGTCTGACCACAAACGCAACGTCCACACCCGCCCGCTCCGATCCGTACGACAAGTCTTCCGTACGAATCGGTCGGGTCCGTGGAAGCGTAAACGACTTCACGCGGCATGTAATGTCGCGTGCTTCGCATGAACCTTGATCATTCGGTTCTGCTGGATTAACGGATCGAGAACCAATCCGCAGTTGATACACCGCAACACGGTCCCCTCAGGTGAAAAATCCGGCCTCGATTCAGTGATCATCAAGCCTTGGCATTTTTGACAAGTCATGTTGCCCACCTCCTGCGAAAGATTCAGATTAATTACTGCGAGCACGACTGTAACAGCGAAAGATTAACGGCGTGTTAAGATGTAGTTAAAAATCTCTAATGTCGAAACAGGATAT
>NZ_CDLUDY010000203.1:0-6378 GCF_975968855.1 Petrachloros mirabilis | reverse complement strand
GGACTTTATCGGCCACGGCAACCGCCGCCACCGTCCCCGCGGAGACTTTCAAAAATTGCCGACGTGATAAAAACATTGCTGATACCTCCTCAGTTGAGGGCTCCCTAGGAGCCCACGTGTCTTACTGACTGACTGCCGACTGATCATCCCACCTCCCTTCATCTTGAAGAATCAGGGACTCATGCTCGGGCCATGAGACCCCTGGACAGGGTGTGGTGAAGCAAGGAGATTGCCAGTCAAGAAAAAATACGTATCCCTGAGGAACCATGGCGTATAAGGTACGGATTGCAAAGGTAAAATTCGGTGTCAGAAGCTAGGATAAGGGCGCACTAATAACCGTGCGCCAAGAACAAAAAGAATACGTGGATATGCATGAAGGGAGATCGTCAAATTCGAGCAAACATTATCAACGACTTGTATGCGCATATCGATTCATGCAGTTAAAAAACTTGAAGAGAAAACCTTGAGCATGCAAACACTAATGCATGCCAAGGGGTAAGTCCGTTACGTAAAGGAGACGCAATGGGAGTTGAGAGGCTGTTCTGGCAAGCGGCGAGACGTGCGAACGCTACTGAGAGGACACGTGCTTAGAGATCATCCGAACTGTCGCTTCCAAGATAGCGTTTCATGAGGAGGGAGAAATGTTGGCGTGGAATACCGCTGCTTTCGGCCGCCTTGGTAATTACCCCGTCATGCTTGGCCAATTTCGCCTGGAGATATGACTTTGTAAATTGTTCGATCGCCTGCTCTTTAGCTTCCATGTATGGAAGTGCGTTTAAGAGCGCCTCGGCAGAATCCTGAGAGGAGGCAGGCGGGCTCGGCAGCAAGGAACGAAGATCCTTTGCGCTGATGAGGTCGTTTGACGCAATCAACACCGCACGCTCCACGACATTGCGCAATTCCCGACCGTTTCCAGGCCAGGGATAGGCCATCAGCACATCGAGCGCCCCCTCGTCGAAGTAGCAGCGGGGTTTCCCAACCTCACGGCCGAGCTTGCCCAGCAGATGGCGGGCAATGACCGGTATGTCATCCTGGCGAGCACGCAACGGAGGTACCGCAATCTGAACAACAGCCAGTCGATAATAGAGATCCTTCCGAAAGGACCCGTCCCGTACGCGCCCTTCGAGATCCCGATTCGTGGCGGCAATGAACCGCATGTCGACCCTTCGGACTCTGGTCCCCCCTACCGGCCGCACTTCGTTCTCTTCCAATACCCGCAGCAGCTTCGACTGTAGCAGCAAGGGCAGCTCTCCGATCTCATCAAAGAAGACGGTACCACCGTTCGCCAATTCGATCAGCCCCGGCTTGTCCGAGATCGCGCCGGTAAAGGCTCCTCGAACGTGCCCGAACAATTCGCTTTCCATCACGCCTTCGGGAACCGTGGCGCAGTCGATCACTTGGAAGGGCCGATGTTGCTCGGGACTCTGCTGATGGATGGCGCGGGCGATCAACCCCTTCCCTGTCCCGGTCTCTCCGGTAATCAACACGGTCGATCTCGTCTGCGCTGCTTCGCTGATCCTTGCGAGCACACGCTCGAAAGAGGGGCTGACACCGACCAGACTGTTGGCTTCATACTCCTGCCGGTCGTGCTGCTCGTAGATCGCATGACGACGTAGAATTTCCGAAATGCGGATGGCCCGATGCAGGCGCATGCCCAAATCTTCCGCATTGACGGGCTTCAACACATAGTCGAAGGCCCCACGCCTCATAGCGTCGACGGCCTGAGAGACGGCATTGATTCTGCTGACGACGAGCACCGGCAGATTCGGATCGATCGTTTGAATCCTGCTGACGAGGTCTAGTCCGCTCATGACCGGCAACATAACATCCGTCAGGACAAGGTCCACCGGGCGTTCACTGAGCAGCTGCAGTGCCCCTTCGGCATTGGCCCGCACTTCCATTTCGAAGTCTCCGCCCAGAGGTTTCAGATCGGCTTTCTCCAAGGCGTGCAACATCAGCTCGATGTCGGTGGGGTTGTCCTCGACGATCAAAATTGTGAACGGAATCTTGGATCGTTTCCTTGAGGGTCGACTTTCCAGAACGGCACCGTTCGCCACGACAAACTCCTATAGCAAGCCCGGGGTTGATATCTGCACAACCTCGGAACTCCCGACTGCATCATTGGCCTGAGATCCGCCAGCAATCTCCTGGCTCAGGCAGGGGACTGTGAATTTCACGGTACAACCCTCTGCTTGGCAATCATCGATCCACACTCGACCACCATACAGCTCAACAATCCGTTGAACAATAGCCAAGCCGATGCCGCTCCCTTTCGCCTCCAAAGGGGTCAAGCGGACGAAAGGCTTGAATACGCGCTCGTGCTGAGTGGGCGGAATTCCGACTCCGTTGTCTTGAACGGAGAAACAGGCCATGCGGTCTTCAATCGAAACGGACACGTGTATTGTCGGGACTCTGTCCGGATGCGAGTACTTCAGCGCATTCGAAATCAGATTGTCGAACACCTGTCTGAGGTACGCGCCATGGCAGGCCACGAGGGGAAGAGCAGAGTCCACTCGCACCACTGCACGCAACTGCTCAAGCTCGCCAGCGTGGGCCTTCAATACTTGGTCGATCACGAGTCGTGGATCGACTGCTGATACGGCCCCTTGCCCCACCCCGACTCGAGCTACTTCCAATATCCCTTCCACGCGCCGGACGATGTCGCGACCGTTTTCCTTCATCAACATAAGCCAACGATCCGTCCGATCGTCGACCTGCCCCTTGAATTTGTCAGACAACAACTCAGCCAACTCTTCCATCCGCGATCCCGGCGCTTTCAGGTCATGTGCCAATGTTTCCGCCAAATATTCGAGCTGCCGTAACCTGGTTTGCAGTCCGCGTTGCTTCTGTTGCACCGCTTCATACAATCGCGTGTTGGAAATGGCCAATGCGGCCTCTTGGGCCAACCCAATCGCCAAACGCTTATTCCACTCCTCAGGAGAACGCGATCGTTCGCTCAGGAGTGACAACACCCCAAACGGAATTCCTTGCGACAAAAGCGGAACCGCTAACATGCTGTCCCCGATGAGATTCCGCCGTGAGACTTGCGGCCGCTCGTCAGACCTGAATCGTTCCCCAACCGATGCCTCGCCAGTTTCGAATGCTTGAACACTGACCGGCAATTCCTCCCACAACATGATTGAGTTCTTCAGCGAGTCATTCCACTCACCGGAGGCAGCCTCCACCACCCAACACCCCATAGATTCGTTTCGAAGGAGGACCAGGCAGACATCAGCCTTTACCAATTCGACCGCCCGATCGGTGATGCGCCGCAACACGCCGTCCAACCCGTCAGGTCCGATCGTATTGATCTCGTGTCCGATCGCATCCAATGCTTCGAGTTCCTTGACATGGTCTTGAATGCGTTGAGCCATGTCAAGGTAGGACCTCGCTAACTGGCCGAGTTCATCTCCGGCCCCTTGCTCACTCTCCAGAAGTTTGGCAATCCCGTCTGTATCAACGTTTGCCCCGATTCTCTTTGTGGCGGATTGCAGCCGCATGATAGGGTTCGTCAGAGAACGGGCCAGGATACGCGACACGCCCCAGCCGAGAATCACCACTCCGGCCAGTGCAAGCCACAACCCGATGAAAGTCCGTTGCGATAAGGCATTGGCTTCCGTGTTCAACAATTCTCGCTGTTGTTCAAGTCGGTCTTCGACTCTTCGAAGGTCCTTCCGGATAGCGTCGGATAAACGAAGTCCTTCACCCGATTGAACGTAGGACGGAACACCTGACAAGTTTCCATGCTCAATATCGGCGATGAGTTCATGTTTCGACTGAAGGAGCTTCTTCAGCTGACCTTCGAGAGAACGAAGATCCTCGCGGCTCCCAGAAACCCTCGCCAACAAGACATTCGTGTCCGTCATCACGCGGTCGATCCTACGTTCTGCTTCATTCAATGGAATCAAGAAGGAATCCTGCTGAGTCAGAACATACCCGCGAAATCCGTCCTCAATGTCGATAGCCAAACGCCGCAGTTGATGAACCTGTTCGTGGGCTAAAATCAAATCATGTCGTTGCTGCTGAAGATCGAGAAGATTTTGGACGACGTAGAGGTGACTCGCGAGTCCTCCGGCGAGGGGGACGCAGAGGAGTAGCAGAACCGTCCAGAGCTTGTGCTGGATACGGAGCTTTCTCCACCACTCTGCAGCCCTTCGTATCATTGGGCGCAACCTCGTCCCAGGGTTCGTAGAGGTTTATGAGGCAGTGGTCGAATAGATAGATTGGGCGTCCTGGGAATGAAATGTCAAGCCCGTGGTGTGCGTACCAGGAAACCAGTGTCGTGACTAGCTCGATAGGCCGAGGGCGAGGTGTTGGTCTGGACTGCCCCGTTTCGAGAGCATACCGCACGTCGTCTCAGGCAGAACCTGGCTCACGTGATTGGTCACGGACTCACATCCCTTGCACAACGGAAACCAAGCCAGTTCATGGACGTATCGGGACTGGCCCCGAAGCGTTGCGCCACTCGAACCGTCGGGGTGCTGTCGATCCATCCTCCGCCGCGAAAGACTTTATGGTCACCGGTTTCGGGTCCTTTCGGATTCCGGTCCGGTGCCGTCTTGTAATAGTCTTTGTCGTACCAGTCGGCCACCCATTCAGCCACATTGCCAACCGTTTGGAATAATCCATATGGACTGAGGGCGTTCTCGTACTTGAACACGGAGATGATCGGCGGATACAGCAGAAGCCGCTCGGGACGGTCGCGGACCGGCCCGGACAGTCCCGTTCGTCCGAAATTCGCGCGTGAAAGTCCCGCTATCGCGTTGCCCCAAGGATAGATGCGTGCGTCTTGATCACCTCGTGCGGCCTTCTCCCATTCAGCTTCGGTCGGCAGCCGCTTGCCGGCCCAGCGGCAATACTCATCGGCTTCGTACCACGTGACATGCATGATCGGATGCGCCGCCATAGCCTCCTGGAAGTTCCCCCCGTCGAACTTCCAGTCGACTTGCGGAGGACGATCGGTGGCCAGGACAAATTTCAAATACTGCACTGTCGTGACTTCGTACTTATCGATCTCATATGCGTCAAGGAACACTTTGCGCTGCGGGGTCTCGACGGCGTATGCATTACGGTCGGTTTTCTTGTCGCTACCCATTGTGAACGGACCCGCGGGAATCCGGACCATTTCGTCGTAAGCCGGAAGATTCACGCGTTCCGCCGCAAGGGCTTTCCCTTCTGCGGTCCATTCTTGCTTGACGTCGCTCACATCCATGCTGAATACGATGGTCTCCGCAGACAGGATAGACATGAACAGCAGCAACATGACAGTTCCACGGTTCAACAACATTGCTCCTCCTGGTAATCACACTCCCCTCTACATGCCGTGGGGCAGCACTTCTTCGGGAAGGTCTTTCTTAAATTCTTCCAACGGCTGGAAGTTAACAGGCAGATTAAACAACGAATCCGACACGGATCGCAATTTCACGTGCTGGTATTCAACGATCCAACTCCCGTCCTTCTTCGCCAGTTTCATGGGGAATTGGATATCGGTCGCCACCCATTGATAGTATTCTTCGACTCGTTCGCCGGCCTTCGTCGTCACTTCATAGAGGATTGTCTGATGGCCCTCTCGAATCTCGGTTCCGATTTCCTGGCGGGAGACTTCGCCTTCCAATTTCGGAGTTACTCGAAGGTCCTGGTCGGCAGAGTAGGGCAGGGTCTTGAAGTGTTTCATGCGTGACAGAAGCAACCAGACGACGCGCTTATCCTTACGTACGATACTGACGTTCACCGGGCCCATTGAATGGTGCTCGATTCTCCACATCTGGTCACGATAATAGACGTGAGACTTGTGGGTCCTTCCGTTGATCTTGGTGATTTGATCCGCAGTAAATTCAAGAGCCCAGACCGGAGAGGCGGCCCAAAGGCAGATTCCCGTCACGATGAGGGCGAAGGTCGATCGCAAGAGCATGGGCAATCCTAACATAGGGTGGGACCGCGGTTCAGCGAGGTTATACTGTTCTCATCGCTTGCTGATACATTGCGGAGGTTTATGCGATCGTCAGGACCCCTGCGCCTTTGATCGCCCCTTCCTTGAGAGTTTGAAGGGCTTGGTTGGCTTCACCTAACGGAAATTGCTGGGTTTTTGGCTTGATCGGAATTGCCGCCGCTTCGCGCAGGAGATCCAATCCGTCCTGCCTGGTATTGGCTGTGACACTCCGAAGGACTCTCTCGCCGAACAGCTCATGATCGTAATCGAGTGACGGGAGCCTACTCATGTGAATGCCGGCCAGAGCTACAGTCCCGCCTCGCTCGAGTGCTCTGAGAGCCGGAGGAACCAACTCTCCCGCAGGAGCAAAGATGATCGACCCATGTAACCGGTCCGGAGGGGATTCCGAAGCTCCGCCAACCCATTTGGCACCCAATTCTCGGGCCAAT
>NZ_CDLUDY010000202.1:0-6662 GCF_975968855.1 Petrachloros mirabilis | reverse complement strand
CATGCCCGTATCAACTTTGATATGAATAGGCGCGGTCAGGTTTTTTTCCGCGGCGGACTTGGCCAGCACCGGGAGGAACCGGTGGTCTGTCACGACCGGGGTGAGCCTGTAAGCAAAGAGGTCCTCGACGTGTTCCTGGAACAGGTCGACCAAAACCAGAATCTCGGCTGTAATGCCGGCTTTTCTGAGGGCGATGCCTTCCTCAACCGATGCCACGGCCAGGCGGGAAATGTTCTGTTGGAGTAATGCGCGGGAGATTTCGACTGCCCCGTGACCGTAGGCATTGGCCTTGACGACGGCCATCACCTGGCAGTCTTGACGGAGGTGCTCCCGGATTTTGGAAAGGTTATGAGTGAGTGCCGCGAGATCGATGTTGGCGTAGGTAGTATGCAAGGTAGAGGTGCTGGTTAATGGCGATTTGATGCTGCTGAATCGGAGATCTCATACTTCCAGGATCTCCTGTTCTTTCTTCTTAATCGCGTCATCGATCTTCTGGACGAATTGATCTGTCAGCTTCTGAATGTCGGCTTCAGATTTTCTTAATTCGTCTTCGGTCAATTTGGCATCTTTTTGGAGTTTCTTCAACTCTTCGTTTGCATCGCGACGGAAGCCGCGAATGTGGACTTTGGTTTCTTCCCCGTGCTTCTTGCAAATCTTGCTCAGTTCTTTCCGGCGTTCTTCTGTGAGGGGAGGAAGCGGCACTCGGATCATTTTCCCGTCGTTGGAGGGTGTAATCCCCAGGCCTGATATCGATAAGGCCTTTTCGATCTCCTTTATAAGTTGCGGTTCCCAGGGTTGGATGGTGATCAATCGTGCTTCAGGAGTAGACAGATTGGCTACTTGTCTGAGCGGAGTCATCGTCCCGTAGTAGTCGACGCGGATATTGTCGAGCAGGGCGATCGAAGCCCGTCCCGTGCGTAAACCGGCGAGGTCACGCTTCAGATGTTCAAGGGCGCCTTCCATCTTTCCTGTGACCGTTTGGCGGATAGAGGAGGGGTTGGACATAAAGACTCCCTGGGTTATTACCGCTTGTCTGCCTTGACGACGGTACCGATCGGTTCTCCGGTGGCTACGCGTTTGAAATTACCCGGGACCTTGAGGTTGAACACGACGAGCGGCATGTGATTGTCCATACACAGACTGATGGCCGTAGCATCCATCACCTTCAGGTTTTGATTCAAGATAGACAGAAATGAGATTTCCGAATATTTCTTGGCGGAAGGGTTCTTGGCCGGATCCGCGTCGTAGATGCCATCTACCTTTGTCCCCTTCATGATGACCTGGGCTCCGATCTCCATGGCTCTTAGAGCTGCTGCCGTATCCGTCGAGAAATACGGGTTGCCGGTGCCGCCGGCAAAGATGACGACCCTTTTCTTCTCGAGATGACGGATCGCCCGGCGTCGGATGTAGCCTTCGGCCAACTGTCGCATCTCGATGGCTGATTGCACCCTGGTCATAACGCTGGTCCGTTCAAGAGCATTCTGAAGTGCCAGCGCGTTGAGCATGGTTGCCAGCATTCCCATGTAATCGGCGGAGGCACGCTCCATCCCCGTCGCGCTTGCGGCGATCCCGCGGAAAATGTTGCCGCCTCCGATGACGATGGCCACTTCGATGTCGAGCGCGACGACGGCGGCGATTTCAGCGGCGAGACCCTCAAGCACGGAAGGCTGGATGCCGTATCCCTGCTCACCGGCCAACATCTCTCCGCTGACCTTCAGGAGGATGCGCCGGTATTTGGCAGAGCTCATGCTTCGCCCAGCTGGTAGCGTGTAAAGCGGCGGATGTTCATGTTCTCGCCGATCTTGGCAATCTTCTGGGCGAGGAGATCCTTGACCATGACGGCAGGATCCTTGATGAAGGCCTGTTCCAATAAACAGTTTTCTTGGTAGAACTTCTCCAGTTTGCCTTCGACGATTTTCGGCCAGGCCGCGGGCGGCTTGCCCATTTCCTTAGCTTGGCCCTCATAGATGGTCCGTTCCTTGTCAACCACCTCTTTCGGAATGTCTTCCCGTTTCACATAGGACGGCTTGGCTGCCGCGACCTGGAGCGCCAGATCGTTGACGAAGGCTTTGAATTCTTCGTTGCGGGCGACGAAGTCGGTTTCGCAATTCACCTCGATCAACACGCCGATCTTTCCCCCCATGTGAATATACGCATGGATGAGACCTTGGTTCGTTTCCCGGCCGGATTTCTTTTGCGCGGCCGCGAGCCCTTTCTGCCGTAAGTAGTCCACGGCCTTCTCGATATCATCGCCGCATTCCTGCAAGGCCTTTTGGCAATCGAGAATGCCGGCGCCGGTTTTTTCCCTCAATTCTTTGACTAACTGACTTGCTCCAGCCATGCGTCTACGTCCTTCTTCATGTGGCTTGAATGTGATTGATGCGCACGCGTCTTCGTTACGAAGCGGGAGCGCTGGCCAACGCGGCCGCAGCGTTGCTTTCTCCGGAAGGCGGAGTTTGGAACTCGGCTTCTTCTCGCTGCGTTCGCAGATGAGCGCCCTCGATGCAGGCCTCTGCGATCTTCGAGGTAATAAGCTTGATCGAACGGATCGCGTCGTCGTTTCCGGGAATCGGATAGGTGATATGGTCCGGGTCGCAGTTGCTGTCGATGATGGCGATAACCGGTATATCCAGTCTCGTGGCTTCTTGAACCGCGATGCGTTCTATCCGCGTGTCGAGCACGAACACGGCCCCCGGAAGCCCGCGCATGTTCTTGATGCCTGTTAGAAATTTCTGAAGCTTGACGATTTCCTTCTGCGTTTGCGAGATTTCTTTTTTGGTCAGGCCGTGCTGGGCCGGATCAGCCAGCATCCCCTCAAGTTTTTTCATCTTGTCGATGCTGCGGCGGATAGTTTGAAAGTTGGTGAGCATCCCGCCGAGCCACCGCTGGTTCACGTAAAACATGTTGGCGCGAACCGCTTCCTCTTGAAGAATTTCAGCCGCCTGGCGTTTGGTGCCAACGAACAAGACTGATTGCCCTGAGGCGACGGTATCACGGACAAAGGCATAGGCCTGTTCCATCCGTGCGACGGTCTGTTGGAGATCGATAATGTAGATCCCATTGCGTTCGCCGAAGAGGAACTTTTTCATCTTCGGGTTCCAGCGATTCGTCTGGTGTCCGAAATGGACACCGGCTTCCAGTAGTTCCTTGATCGAAACGACTCCCATACCTTCACCTCCCCTCAAGGCTTGCAGAGCACCCGCTGATGACGGATGAGGGGGCATGCCCCCTTATTCTCAAGCCAAGCGACGCACAGAGACGTCGATGTGTATTTAAAAGAATGCCTTTTCCTGCCCGCAGGCGGAAAAGGGTGCCGACTCATTCGGCTGAAAAGCCTTGGAACGTTAGCACAATGGCCGTTGGTTTACAAGGTGGAAATGCCGGAAATCCCTCCTAGGATCGATAGCTTGCATTAATTCGAATGTAATCGTAGGAGAGGTCCGTCGTCCATAAATGGGCACGGTGGCGTCCTTCTCCAAGCCCGACCGTGATCGTGAATTCTTTTTTCCGAAAGACTTTCGCGATCCTTCGTTCCGCTGCGAGCCCGAGGCCAATACCTTGCCGGACCATCGGGATTCCCCCGAATTGGACCGAGATCTTCGAAGGCGAAAGCCTGACTCCGGACCTGCCGATGGCCGCCATAACACGGCCCCAGTTTGCATCTTCACCGAATAGGGCGGTCTTGACGAGGTTGGAGGTCCCGATTGTTTGCGCGACCTGTTTCGCCTCCGCCGCGGTTCTTGCTCCGGTGACTTCGATCTTGACGACCTTGGTGACCCCTTCGCCGTCTCGGCAGATGGCTAAGGCGAGCGGTTGGCACGTCTCGGTCAACAGCTGCACGAATTGGCGATACGCGGTTGTGCCTTCACGAATGGCGTGATTGCCGGCCATTCCATTTGCCAAACAGAGTACGGTGTCATTGGTGCTGGTGTCACCGTCGACCGAGATGCAGTTGAAGGACTGATCCACCGCGGAAGACAAGGCTCGTTGTAAAGCCGTTCTCGTAATCGCGGCATCGGTGGTGAGGTAACCGAGCATCGTAGCCATGTCGGGATGGATCATGCCCGATCCCTTGGCCATGCCTCCGATAGTCACGAGCCGGCCATTGATTCGCCTCTGGCGAACCGCAGTTTTCGGTTTAAGATCCGTGGTCATGATCGCCCGTGCAGCCTGTTTCCCGCCACTGAGGCTGAGAGATTTGAGTAATGCCGGCAGCGTTTTGACGATGCGATCAAGCGGCAGGGTCCGTCCGATGACGCCTGTGGATCCGACAAAGACCTGATTGACCGGAATGTTCAATGCGCGTGCAAGCAGCTCCGCGGTTCGTTGCGCGGCGGCAAGTCCCGGCTTTCCGGTGCAGGCATTGGCGTTACCGCTGTTGACAATAATGGCACGGCCGGTTCCACGGCGAAGATGCAGCCGATCCAGGATGACCGGTGCCGCGACGACTTGATTTTTCGTAAAGACGCCGGCAATCGGACCACTTTGATCTGAGACAAGTAACGCCAGATCCAGGAGGCCGGGTTTCTTGATCCCGCAATGCAGGCCTGAGGCGCGGAAACCTTGCGGGGCTGTCACTCCGCGGGAATCATGATGGATCATGAGGCGCGATTCGTTGGCATGAAGGGAGAGCTCCTTAAGGATACGCTGCCGGAGCCGTTAATCCGGTTTCTTCAGGCAGTCCCAGCATGAGGTTCATGGCTTGAATGGCTTGGCCTGCCGCTCCCTTCACAAGATTATCGATGGCGGCGACGGTGACGATCCAACTGGCTCGTTGATCGGCATAGACGCCGATGTCGCAATAATTTGTCCCCTTGATATAGCGGGGATTCGGGACCGTGTCGTTCGAGAGCCTGACGAACCGTTCGCCTTTGTAGAACGTGTCGTAGAGTGCGCGAACATCTGCGAGTGCCATCGGATGCGTGAGACGGCAATAGGCCGTGCTCAAGATCCCGCGATTCATAGGGACCAGGTGCGGGGTAAAGGTGACGGTCGAAGCCGCGGAACTTTGACTGCTCGACTTGCGGCTGCGTTGAATCAAGCCGAGTTCCTGCTCGATCTCCGGGATGTGGCGGTGCTGGCCGATCTTGTAGGGTTCGAGCGATTCGTGGGCTTCAGGAAAATGATAGGGGAGTGCTGGACTGCGACCGGCTCCGGAGATCCCCGACTTGGCATCGATCACGACGGTATGTGCCTCTACCAGGTTCTCCGAGAAGAGCGGCGCCAGCTGCAAGATGGCAGCGGTGGGATAACAGCCGGGGGCGGCGACCAATTTCGCTTTGGCGATCTCCTCACGGTGGAGTTCGGGGAGGCCATAGACGGCGTCTTTCAGTAAATGGGCATGCGTATGAGGGGTCTGATACCACTGTTCGTATGTCGCCGGATTCTTCAGTCGATAGTCTGCACTGAGGTCAACGATGAACTTTCCGGTCTCCATGCAGGTGGCGACCGGAGTCAGTGACTTGGTGTGGGGAAGCGCGAGGAAAACGGCGTCTGCCTGTTGCGCGAGCGCCTCGGGCGCCAGTGATTGAAAGGTGAGGGAGACGAGTCCGGCAAGACTCGGAAACACTTTCGCCACTGGGTCTCCTGCTGATTTTTCAGATGTCACCGCCGCCAGTTCAAAGTATGGGTGGGAGGCGGTGAGGCGTACGAGTTCCGCTCCCGCGTACCCGCTTGCTCCTGCAATGGCGATACGAATCTTTCGCATCCGTTGTTCAGCTCGCTCTGTTCGTCCGATCCGGTTGTACCCATAAAAAAAGGGAAGGCCTGGAGCCTTCCCTTTTTGTGAGCCTGGCTCAGGCTGTTAGCGCTTCGAATACTGGAACCGCTTCCTCGCGCCCTTCTGACCGTACTTCTTGCGTTCCTTGACGCGTGAGTCGCGGGTCAGGAGACCTTCTTTCTTAAGCGGTGCGCGGAGCGGCTGATTCAAGGTGACGAGAGCCCGTGCAATGGCGTGACGGAGGGCGCCAGCTTGGCCGGTCGGACCCCCGCCGTGCACGGTGGCTTTGATCGAGTACTTGCCCGCAACACCAGCCAGTTCGAGCGGAAGCTGAATAATTTGTCGGAGAGTCAACCGCGGGAAAGCCTTTTCGAGCGGTTGATCGTTAACGGTGATATCCCCAGCCGTTCCGGTAACCCAGGCTCTCGCAATTGCACATTTGCGTCGTCCCGTTGCGTATTGAATTGCCGCTGCCATACTACGATGCCTCCTTCTTCAATCTTCGAAATTTAGAGCGTAATCGTTTCCGGGCTCTGAGCTTGGTGTGGATGCGAGGCACCGACGTACACGCGAAGTTTCTTGGCCATGTGATTGCCTAGAGGAGTTTTCGGCAGCATGCCCTCAATGGCTTCAACCAGCAATCGAGTCGGATCTTTCCGGAAGATATGTTTCGCGGTCGCGGTTTTTAATCCTCCAGGGTAGCCCGTGTGGCGTCGATAGAGCTTGCTTTCCATTTTGTTCCCGGTCAATAGAATTTTTTCGGCGTTGACGATCACAACATGGTCACCCATATCAACGTTGGGGGTAAACGTCGGGCGGTGTTTCCCACGTAGCATTCCTGCGACTTTTGCCGCCAGGCGCCCCAGCGTCTTCCCTTCAGCATCCACCAGATACCACTTTTCATTCACGTCAGCTGGTTTTTGTAGGTAGGTCGTCATCGTGT
>NZ_CDLUDY010000201.1:0-5624 GCF_975968855.1 Petrachloros mirabilis | reverse complement strand
TGCACCAGCCCTTCATGGTCATTGCCACGCAAAACCCGGCCGAATACCACGGTACTTTTCCACTACCTGAATCACAACTCGATCGTTTCCTCATGCGGCTAAGGATCGGTTATCCCTCATTTGAAGAAGAACGCAAGGTTCTTGGACGTCCCTATGCGCACCATCCGGCCGAAACTCTCGAGGCCGTTATGTCGGCACAGGAAGTTCTGGAGCTCCAGCGTCGCGTAGACACGATTCACACCGACGAGAGTCTCACGGACTATCTCTTGGCCATCGTCCAAGCCACGCGGAACAGCGAGCTGTTGTCGCTCGGCGTCAGTACGAGAGGCGCCCTCGCGCTCAATAAGGCAGCTAAAGCATTGGCCTTGGTGCGGGGACGTGATTATTGTCTTCCCGACGATGTCAAAGAGTTGGCACCGATCATTCTCTCACATCGTGTCATGCTGAACCGGACGCAGGGGATGCGTGCGGAAAGTTTCGACCAAGCTGAACGCATCGTGCTTGACATCGTCGACACTATTCCCGTTCCTGTCTAAGCCGATTTGGATAGGCACGCCTGTGCGGATTTTCCTCGGACACAACGCAGCGTCTCGATTCACATCACGCCTGCGACATCTCGCCATTCGCCGTTCAGTGCGTCTGACTTCTGAAGGCACCAGATTTCTCCTTTTCGCCATGGGCATTGGGATTGCGGCCATCAATACCGGCAACAATCTCTTTTATCTCCTGCTTGCCATGATGTTGAGCCTTATCATCATTTCAGGATTGCTGTCCGAAATGTGTCTGCGCCGGCTTAGCTTCCAGCGGCACATACCGGATCTCATTATGGCAAATGAACCGACGACCGTGACGATGTCTGTTACAAATCGCTACGCACGCCTTCCAAGCTTCTCCGTGAGGATTTACGACGTCATAGGAGGCCAGGATGTCGACCGGGGGCTTTTTATTAGCCATCTACCCGGTCAGCGATCGGTATTGTTGTCATACCCGCTGTTGGCAACCGCGCGGGGCCGTCTTCGTCTCGAATGCATCAGAGCGGAGACGCTCTTTCCATTCGGCCTCTTCCTCAAACGCGCGTTGTACCCTGTCGAAGCCGAAATTCTCGTCGGTCCGCCGGTCAAACCGCTCTCGCTGAGATTTGTTGAAGACATCGTTGCCGAAGGACAGGGAATTTCACTCCCGAGAAGAGGACGGGGAGCAGAATTATACAACCTTCGCCTCTATCAGCCCGGCGATGATTCTCGCAGGATCCATTGGATGACAACCGCTCGCACGTCTCAATTGATCGTGCGGGAAACCGAAGCTGAAGACCAGCGTCGAATCACTATCCTGCTCTCTACAACTGCCCCGGATGAGCATGACGGGCTTTTCGAACGAAGCGTGACCTTGGCCGCTTCGCTCCTCTGGCAACTCTCGCGCAAATCCTATCCCCTGCGCTTGATTATAGAAAATGATGACTCGGGACTTGGTTCCGGGCCCGACCATCTGTTTTCAATGATGCGTCTTCTTGCCCTCTGCACACGCCGGCGACCGGAACAGGCTGACGGCGCGGCTTGTGCGCCTCCCTCCATTCGTCGTCTAGAGGCCGAGCTTGGTTACGTCGTCGCAATCCTCCCCTGGACTTCCCCGTTCGAATCACAGATTGCCCCTTTGGCAGATCGGGTCCTCCGCGCCCCTCTTATCGAGGAGCTAACCCATGCATTTTGATCGGGCGTTTCGGCTTACTTCGGTAATGCTTTCCGCGACCGCCATTTCGGGTCTGCTTTTAGCCCGCAGCATTCCAGAGTGGCTGGCAGTTCTTGTAGGTGTTATCTTACTGCTGGCAGGGTTTGAGGCAATGGGGAAACCGTTGCCACTTCTGATGCCCGCAAGCCCGAAGGCTTCTTCAATCCTCCAGAATTTCGCATTGATCGGGGCATTTGCGTTTTCTCTTCTCGATGCAGTAGCCATCTCTCAAGACGTGCTTTTTACCGGCATTCACTTCCTTGTAATGCTGCTATGCATCAAACTCCTGACTCTTCGTCAACGCCGCGATTACCTTCATCTCTACGCTATCTGTCTTATGGGTATCCTCGCCTCCGCCGCACTGACGACGGAGGTCTGGTACGTACCGATCTTTCTACTCTACCTCATCACCGCAACATGGACTTTGTTGCTCTATCATTTGACCGGCGAAGCGAACGGATCTGCAGTTACACCGCAGCCTCAGAACCACTCGTCTTCCAGTCAACACATTACCAGCCGGTTTTTCTGGCTGACGAACGGGATCGCCCTTATAACTTTCGCGCTGACCCTCGTTATCTTTTTCGTCATTCCTCGTATCAGTGCAGGGATCCTGCAAAAGCCGCGCGGGGAAGGCCTCAAGACAACGGGATTTTCCGAGCGTGTTGACTTGGGCATGATCGGTTCAATCAAAGAAGACCCTCGGGTCGTCATGCGGGTTGAATTACCTGATCAACCAACGGTACGGAAGGACCGACTTTACCTGCGAGGAGTAGCGTTCGATCACTATGACGGTCGGTCTTGGAGTGGAAGCACGAGGTACCGGCGTAGCCTTGACCTTGTCGGCGAGGGAACCTATGCCGTGCGATTGAATGGAAGCAGAGTTTCTACCAATCACTTATCGCCCCTTCGCCAGGACATTCTGTTGGAAGCCCTTGACACTTCCGTTCTCTTCGCTTCGCCTTTTCCGGAATACATCAGCGGAGACTTCGCAGGAGTTCAAACCGATACCATGACAGGGCTTCACTTACCATTCCCTCCTTCGACCAGGCACCGGTATTCGGTCTCATCACGGGAAATTCGTGTAGTCGACGATGAGCAACAGACCTCAAACCTGGAATATTCGGACGCCATCCGGAATCGTTATGTTCAGCTCCCCAAACTCTCGTCGCAAGTGACAGAACTGGCAAGCCGTGTTACAGACAAGGCACGCACCCCCTATGACAAAATGCAGGCCGTCCTTGATCACCTCTTGAACAACTATCGCTATAGTCTCGATATAGAAACTACATCGTCGGCCAGCCCCATCGATGATTTCCTCTTCACCAGGAAAACAGGATACTGCGAACAGTACGCCACAGCCATGGTTATCATGTTACGCAGCCTTGGAATTCCATCCAGACTCGTGACCGGTTTTTTAGCCACCGAATGGAACGACTTCGGAAAGTACTACACAGTAAGACAGCGAGATGCCCATGCCTGGGTCGAAGTGTATTTCCCTCGTTCAGGTTGGGTGACCATGGACCCTACCCCTCTGGTGGAAGGCCTGCCTCCTGCTTCAGGGTTGCAGATATTTCAGCGGATCGTTGAGTCATTCAGACTTCATTGGGATCGCTTTTTCGTTCGGTACAGTGCGCGCGACCAATTGGCCCTCGTTTCCAGCCTTCGCAACAGTAGCGACTCAGCGCGTGATCGAGTCCGCCATTGGGCGTCAGTTCTCAAAGCTGCGGCTAGCAGAATGTTCATTAGCTTGGACTTTCAAGGTCCTAGGGCAGGTCGACTCACATTGGGAATGGCGGTAATCCTTCCGATCGTTTGTCTTTTTATGCTCATCATCCTCGTTCGACGATTTGGGCCTGCAATATTTTTGAAACGGACCATGAGGCCCACACAGCAGCAGATCGTTCACCTGTACAAGAAAATAATAGCCGTGACGACAAGACAAGGAGTCCTGGTGCGCCCGTCCACTACGCCGCTCGAATTTGTCCGACTTGTTTCGAGAAACTGGTCTGCAGGCGGGGCAATTGTCGCCGACTTTACGGAACTCTACTGTCGAGGACGGTTCAGCGGATCTGCACTCTCCCGTGAAGATCTCGCCCGAGCCGAGGAACAAGTTAAAGCGCTTCAGCAATTGAGTCGGACGCCGAGATAACCGCTCAGCAAACAACCATTCGCTCTACCCTAGGCACCTTGGACGCTCGAAGAATCAACATTTCCTCCGCTGAGGACGACTGCAACACGCTTGCTTTTCAGTCGGACCTCACTTCGCAACAATGGGGCAAGGGCAACTGCGCTTGACGGTTCGATGACGAGCCTCAAATGCTCGTAGGCAAAGCGCATCGCCTGAACAATCTCTCCCTCTTCCACAACGAAGAAACCGGAAAGGCATCGACGGAGGATCGGGAGCGTCCAATCCCCGAGACTTGTTCTGAGTCCATCAGCCATCGTGTTTGGATGGGGCATCGGGACAATCCGATTCTCCTTCACGGACTCGATGGCATCCAGCGCCCCGGCTGGTTCACAAGCGAAGATTTTTACGTGGGGGCAAGAGGCCTCCGCGACGATGCACAGACCTGAAAGTAAGCCTCCTCCCCCGACAGGAGCTATGACAACATCGAAGCCCCTCACCTGTTCAAGCAGTTCCACCATAATGGTCCCTTGTCCTGCAATGACAAGGGGATCGTTAAACGGATGGATGACTCTCGCATCGAAATCTTGTACGACCTCGCGCAGTTTCTCATCCGCCTGAGATCTTCCTTCCACCTCGTGGACTGTTGCGCCGAAATCCAGTACTGCGCGCTGTTTCACTGATGAGAACGGTCTAGGCATGATGACATGAGCGCTTGCGCCAAGGATCCGACAGGCAAGCGCCAGACCCTGCCCGTGATTTCCTGATGAGATGGTGGCAAACGTCTTTGTTCGAGAGCTTGCGATCAGCTGTGCAACGGCGTGATAGGCCCCACGAAACTTAAAGGCCCCAGTACGCTGGAAGTTTTCACACTTCAAAAAAACGGTAGAACCTGACACTTCATCCAGCGTCAGATTTGTTAGAACGGGAGTGACTTCCGTAATTCCATTGAGCAGCTCTGCCGCTCGTTCCACAGACGATAACGTGACCTCGGTCATCGATGAGCCTGTCGGCATCGGTCGAGCGCTCAACGCGCACAGATAACCCCGATAGCATTCGACTTAGAAAAACCGCATGGGGATGAAAACTGGAGCGGGAAAAGGGATTTGAACCCTCGACCCTCGCCTTGGCAAGGCGATGCTCTACCACTGAGCTATTCCCGCTCGAATGAGAGTGCTGGAGAGGGTGGGATTCTACTCACCGTCAGAATGGCTGTCAAGCTTACACGGGACATCCTTCACGCCGCCTTAACCGTTGTTACATACGTTACACATGGAGCATCACATTACGCAAAGGTAACACTGTTATTGTTCTTGTAACTATTTAATATTATGGGTTTTTCCATAACAATGTCGTAACGAAATTCTTAAGCGATACAAGAAGTACTCAGCTATACCAATTACCTCCGCTGTCTTCAGTCGGAACATCAACTTATTTAGGCTTAAATATCAGCATGTTATGAATTTCATGCCACTCATTTCCTTCCAGTACTTATGGTGTGCATCTTGCCAATACTCACCATCCATGATGCTCGGATTTTTACAGAATGCGGACTTGGGGATTCCGGTTTTTATCAAAGCTCGCATCCTGCAATTTGAGCAGCTTTTCTCAAGAAGGGGGGTGGGAACCGGTACGTTCTTTTTAGAGCAGTAAGACACGTGGGCTCCTAGGGAGCCCTCAACTGAGGAGGTATCAGCAATGTTTTTATCACGTCGGCAATTTTTGAAAGTCTCCGCGGGGACGGTGGCGGCGGTTGCCGTGGCCGATAAAGTCC
>NZ_CDLUDY010000200.1:0-5511 GCF_975968855.1 Petrachloros mirabilis | reverse complement strand
TGTTACGGCTGTCGTCACCGGTGTCATACCGTTGCGAGCCGTAGACGTGCGAGAGCGAGTTGATCGTGCAGGTGCCGTGAATCAGCGCGACGGTAGAGATGAAAAATCCCCAGATGAGCATTTGCGGGCCGTTTGTGCCCAGCTCCGGCGCATATACCTCCAACATCTTTCCCAGCCCGAACATGCCGAATCCGGTGATGGTCGGCACGAGAATGTCAAACCTGTCGAGAAAACGCAGCTCAGGGTATTTCGCAAAATCCTGGATGGCTTTTAGCCGGGGGGCAAAGTGGGATTGTGAGGTGAACCAGCCCATGTGCGACCACCAGAAGCCTCCATGCCGTGGCGAGTGGACGTCGTCCGGTGTATCGGAGGCAATGTGGTGGTGGCGGTGGTGCCCCGCCCACCAGAGCGGACCGCGCTGGGCGCAGGATCCTCCCAAGACGGCAAAGGCGAACTGGCAGGTACGCGTCGTCTTAAACGTCCGATGGGAAAAGTAGCGATGATACCAACCGGTGATAGCAAACATCCGGATGTAGTAAAACGCAACGGCTACCGCAACCGCGGTCCAGCTCACGCCCACCCAGATCACGCCAAGGCACATGAGGTGGACCGCGATGATCGGGATGCAGCGGAACCAATCCATTTTGGGCACGCCGTCCGTCTTCATGTATTCGAGTCCGGCCCAGGAGTCGAACCAGCGGAGGAAGGTAAACCAGATTTCTTGGGCTTTCGTCGGGTGGAGCACTCGCACATTGGACATTCACTTACCTCCGGTCAGTCCTGGCCGGTGTGAGCTACACACACGAGCCTGTGAGTCTCAGTAGTACCGCGGCAGCTGATAGTGGTTTACAAGGCAGGCCGCAGAATGCAGGGTTAGGACAGGAAGAGTAGTCATAACCCGATCATAACGATGCCACTATTATACATGAAGTTTCCTCGAATGGTACCGGGAATTTTTCCAGCCTCGGTGAATTCAGGTTTTCATTCTACTGGAAGGAGCGGGGGTGTCCATAAATGCCGCGAATCGGGTGGTCAGTTGGCAATTCCGTCAACCTAACAGTGATCGTTGCGTCACCGTGCTGTTTGACAGGTCTGCAGCAGCGTCTCTAGAATGCGCCGATGCAACACGAACGATTTCTCAAGGCATGTCGACGCGAGCCGGTGGATTGCACGCCCGTCTGGTTCATGCGGCAGGCCGGCCGTTACATGTCGGAATACCGGGCCTTGCGCGCGAAGCACTCCATGTTGGACCTGTGTAAGAAGCCTGAACTTGCCGCACAGGTCACGCTCCAGCCGATCGATCGTTTCCCCCTCGACGCCGCCATCATTTTTGCTGACATTTTGCTGCCTCTCGAAGCGATGGGATTGAATCTTGAATTCGCGGAAGGGGAGGGCCCGGTCATTCATAATCCGGTACGCGAGAAAGCCGATGTGGAACGACTTAAAATGATCGACGGCCATGAATTGGACTATGTAGCGGAAGCGATTCGTCACACGCGAAAGGCCTTGAACGGACGTGTCCCCTTGATCGGTTTTGCCGGTGCTCCGTTTACACTGGCGAGCTACGCCATTGAGGGTGGCGGGTCCCGCAACTATGTGCTGACGAAGTCGATGATGTATCGAGAGCCGGATGCCTGGCACAAACTGATGGACAAGCTCGCACGTGTCGTCACCGGGTATCTCCGCCGGCAGATTCATGCCGGCGCGCAGGCGATTCAACTGTTCGATAGCTGGGTCGGCTGCCTGTCCGCCGGTGACTATACTGAGTATGTGAAGCCGCACGTGCAGCTCATTTTCGAAGGGCTGAAGCGGGAAGGTGTGCCGATGATCCATTTCGGCACTGGCACCAGCGCCATTCTCCGTCAGATGCGTGAAGCCGGAGGCGACGTGATCGGGGTCGATTGGCGCATCCATCTCGATGAAGCCTGGACTCTCATCGGTCATGATCGGGCTGTGCAGGGGAACCTCGATCCGGTCACGCTCTATGCACCGCTTCACGAAATCGAACGACGCGTCGAAGATATTCTCCGCCGTGCCGGTGGACGCAACGGACACATCTTTAACTTGGGTCACGGCATCCTTCCGACCACACCCGTTGAACATGTTGAGGCGGCGATCAACATGATCCACAAGCTGAGCCAACGATAGGCATGGGGCAAGAGGCGAGTGGCAAGGAGGGGGAATCGCAACAGCGCACAGCTGTATTGCTGATGGCCATGGGGGGGCCGGACTGTCTGGAGAATGTCGAACCGTTCCTGCTCGATGTGCGTGGCGGCCGGCCGACTCCTCCCGAACTCGTCGAGGAGATTCGTGAACGCTATCGAGCGACTGGAGGCAAATCACCCGCGGTCGGCATCACAAAGGACGTCGCCAAGAAGCTGGAAGCGCGATTGAACAAAGCCGGCACCCGGCACTATCGGGTTTATGTTGGTCTACGCCATTGGCATCCCTTCATCAAAGAGACCTATGCTGAGTTGCTCGTGGAAAAGCCGGAGCAGATCATCGGCTTCTGCATGGCGCCGCAGCAATCGTCGCTGAGCACGGGGGCCTATCGGAAAAAAGTGGAAGAGGCCCGATCCGCGCTGCACAGCAATGAGCCGGTCAGCTATGTGGGTAGTTGGAACCGGCATCCCAAGTTGGTTGCCGGTATTGTCGAGAATATCAGGCAGGGGCTCCAGAAGTTTCCTTCCGAAGTGCGGGATGCTGTACCGGTACTCTTTACCGCCCATAGTCTGCCGGAACGCATTGTCGCGATGAAGGATCCTTATCCCGAAGAAGTGAAGGGGACCGTCGAGGCGATCACGGCTTTACTCGGTAGCCAGCCGACGCGGTTTGCTTATCAGAGCCAAGGGCGTTCGGGAGAGAAGTGGCTGGGGCCGACGGTCGAGTCGGTGATCGAGGATTTGAGGCGTGAGGGCCGGAAACACGTCTTAGTCGCGCCGATCGGTTTCCTCTGCGACCATGTTGAAACGCTCTACGATATCGATATCGAGCTGAAGCAGTTGGCTCATAAACATGGCATGCAGCTGGAACGCATTATGATGCTCAACGATTCTGAGGCCTTGATCGAAACGTTAGTTGATGTGTTGGCCGCGCATGAATCCTCCTTAACGAAGACCACGTGAGTAATCCCCGCACAGTCGCCATTGTCGGCGGCGGTATTTCAGGTCTCGCCACCGCCTTTGCTCTCCAGGAACAGGCTGCAGCCGCCGGTCTTTCGGTCACCTGCACGGTAGTTGATACGAGCAACAATTGGGGCGGCAAGATCGTCACACACCGAGTCGGGGATTTGGTTACTGAAGCGGGGCCGGACTCCTTCCTGTCGAATAAACCGGCCGGGTTGCAGCTGATCGAGAAGCTTGGCCTGACCGGCCAACTCATTAATACCAACGAGTCGGGCAAGAAGGCTTTTGTCTATTCCGGCGGCAGGCTTTACGAATTGCCTGAAGGATTAATCGTCATTAAGCCGGGTCAGATCAGTCCGTTTCTCAAGAGCGGATTGCTGTCAATGGGCGGCCTCGCTCGCATGGGAATGGATTTGGTTATCCCGCCTAAACGTTCGCAGCATGACGAAAGGGTCGCGTCGTTCTTCCGCCGGCGGTTCGGCAGCCAGGCGTTCGACCGGATGATGGAGCCCCTGATGGCAGGCATTTATGCCGGCGATGCCGAACAGATGAGCTTGAAAGCGACCTTTCCTCGATTTCTGGAACTGGAACAGGAATACGGAAGCGTAATCAGGGGCATGATGGCTGCGCGAAAGTCGGGGCCGTCTCCGCAGGCGAATCGTCCGCGCCGCACGATGTTCGTGAGCCTCAAGAACGGACTGGAGGATTTGGCTCATGCCTTGGTTCGACGATTGACCGATCATGGTGTCAAGTTCCGGGGCGGCACGACAGTCGAGTCTCTGCGAGTCCGCTCGCATCAGCTCGGGCGATGGACGTACGACGTTATGCTCCAGGATCGCTCCGCCCTTTCCGTGGACAGTCTCGTGCTGGCGACACCAGCCTTTGTGTCAGCCGAGTTGCTGCGGCCTCTAACGCCGATCGCCGCCGGTGTGTTGGACACGATTTCTTACGCCTCGACCGCAACGATTGGGATGGCATATCCGTCGTCTGTTGTTGGTGGGGCAGTCCAGGGATTCGGTTTCATCGTTCCTCGAGCTGAGAAACGCGATCTGATTGCCGCGACCTGGACTTCGCTGAAGTGGCCGTACCGCGCGCCGCCCGGGCAATTGATGGTGCGCTGTTATGTCGGCGGTGTTGGCCGGGAAAAGATTCTCGAACTGGACGATCAGGCTCTGGTCGCCAAAGTAAAAGAGGAACTCAAAGCCATCTGCGGCATGAATGCGGAGCCGTCCTACGTCGAAGTGAACCGCTGGATAAAGGCTATGCCGCAGTATCTCTTAGGCCATCTCGACAAAGTCGAACAGATCGAAACGGCGCTCAGCCGATACGGCGGGTTGGTTCTTACCGGCGCGGCCTATCGAGGCGTCGGCATTCCGGACTGTATCCGCGACGGGGTCTTGGCGGCGGAACGGGTGTTACGGTATCTTGCCGGTGAACGAGAATAAAGGTTGGGAATATGACAACAGACAATAAATTGACGATTCTTGATGTGAGCGGGCCGTTTCGTGAGCCGCGCGAGCCGGTTTTTTCCTACGACTATGCGATTCAACGAGCGACATGGTCGACGGCGCACGCGGTGCGCGTTAAAGTGGGAGTGGCGGAAGAACTGGACGTCGTACGGGCGAAGATTCTTGGGGCAGTAACCGGTTCGCCCGGACAGCAACTTTTGATCTCGCAACTGTTGTCACGACGGATTGCGGATGAAAAGATCAGGCTTTGGGATGCAGATGGTCAGCTGATGGAACGTCGCGAGGTGATCGTGGACGTGTTTACGGGGCCGTTCTCCCATTTCTTCCCTCGATTGGAGGAATGGGTGGAGAGAGAGAAGGAATCGCTGCGTGCTGAAATCAAGAAGAGAGTCAATCTTTAGGAAGCTCAGGGCTTAGGTTGAACTGGGTTTTTGGCCTCTGAGCGACCTTAACATTAACCTGTTAGAAGATTTTTCGGTAGTTCTTCGAGTGCACTCCCGACTCATCGGCAAACCCGATTGATGCGGTGTCCGGCGCGCCAGTGTTGTTCAAGTCTATCCGGTAGTACCCGCGAATCTCTTCCATTGCGACTTCAAACGGTACGGCATCGGGATAGAGCCCGCCCGGGGCATGGGCACCGCGTGAGAGGGTTCGGATAACGTTGGGTTCTGCGTATTTCGCATCGGAAAACACATAGATGTCTGCGACGGCATGGTCTCCAAGTTTATGGCCCGGCGTGGTGGCCGGGATCAGATCTGCGAGCGTGCCGCCGAGCCGCTCTTTCTTGAGACGTTTCAGCAAGCCCACGACTTGGCTTTCCGTCGCTTCCGGCGGAACAACGAGGCTGACGGCGTTCATCTCCAGCACTTTCGCGTGGACTTTGAAGATCACGGGAGCAGCTTCAGGATCTTCGATGA
>NZ_CDLUDY010000199.1:0-2436 GCF_975968855.1 Petrachloros mirabilis | reverse complement strand
TCGGTCGTGATGGGGATCTGTGCCTGGCTGTTTTATGGATACAATGTGCTGATCATCGGGCTGTGGTTGTTTCCATTTGTGGTCAGTCTCGTGATCACAGGCTGGGTGATTGGTGTTCTGACCACCTCGCTGATCATGCGGTTCGGCCAAGAGGCAGAGATTCTTGCCTGGAGCATGGTCTTTCTGTTTCAACCGATCTCTTGTGTATTCTATCCCATGGAGGTGTTGCCGGGCTGGCTGCAGGCAGTGGCCTGGATGAATCCGGCGGCCCATGTATTCGAAGGAATGCGGGCTGTCTTGAACGCCTCCGGTTCCCCCCTTTCACACTTGTTTTGGGCGGCCGGCTTGAATGTTGGCCTTCTCGTTGGCATGGTCACTCTGTTCTATAGGACGTTCGCATATTGTAAGGTGCAGGGATCGTTAGTTCGAGTCGGAGAGTGAGGTTGTAATCCAGTAAACCCTGTGTTAGGGTTGATTCACTTCATCGTAGGGGCCTCGCGATGAAGGGGCTTGGAAAGGAGGCTCGCAACATCGATGTTGCCTTGTTCGGGAAATTCGTCGGAAGTCAGACCTAAGCCGCCGCATGCATCGCGTCTTCGGCCCGCTCCTTCCTTTCTTCCTAGAGTTCAAGACAATGTCACCATTTTTATACAAGGAGGAACCCCACATGGGTTCGAAGATTTATGTCGGTGGGTTGCCCTATTCGGCGACCGAGCAGCAATTGAGCGATCTGTTTGGCGCACATGGGGCCGTGGCGTCGGCTCGAATCATCACGGATAAGTTCACGGGCCAGTCCCGCGGATTCGGTTTCGTGGAAATGTCCTCGGATTCCGAGGCGCAGTCAGCAATTACGGCGCTCAACGGTTCTGAGATGGGCGGGCGGACTCTGACGGTCAATGAAGCGCGTCCTCAAGAACCCCGTTCCGGTGGAGGAGGCCGCGGTGGATTTGGTGGAGGCGGACGCAGCGGAGGCGGTAAGCGCGATCGCTGGTAATCACGGTCGGTTCATGAGTTGAAGCAAGAGAGGCTGCTATCTTATGATGGCAGCCTCTCTGTCATTATGAGAGGAGTAAGCCCATTGATGGCTGAAGTATAAGGGATGAGACGCGGGCGACAAAACGTTGCCTCCTTTTTCTGAGCAGGGATCCGATGGATAGACGATCTCCCTTAGTGCCATTATCCGAACTCAACAGCTTTTCGTTCAGGCAGAGTCCCTTGCTGGTCGTCGAGAATTTTTGGTCTTCCGAAGAACGGCAGTTTTTCCGCGATGCCATGATGAGGGCTTCCTGGAAGGAGCTTCAGGAGCTGCCTAAGGTACGGGATGATTTCCCCAATTCAGGGAATTGGGCGAAGGCGGAGATAGGCTCTCACCAGGGCCAGCGATTCTTGTCTCGGCTTCAGCTTCCTTGTGTCGAAGAGTATATCGAGTCGTTTCCCAACATCGTCGGTCGCCATATGGGTTTCAGCTATTACTCGTATGCTGTGGGAGATTGCCTTTTGACGCATGACGATACGGATCAAGGCTACAGCATGAAAGGATCGCGCGCTCCGTTACGCCGGATCGCGGTCGTCAGTTATTTTCATGAAGAGTGGCGTCCGGATTGGGGTGGGGAATTGATCATGTACGAGAAGCGGAATACCCATACGACGGAGCAACCGGACCTCATCGCGACGCATTGCATCGAACCCCGTCCCGGCTCATTGGTCATGTTTACGGTTCCCAGATTTCACCGCGTGTGCCGGGTGGATCAAACGGCGGGTGACCATCGCCGTCTCTCAATCGCCGGCTGGTTTATGACGGAGCATGCCTCACCCAACCCCTAATCGAACCACTCATCAGCCCCCTTTGGGCCGGTTGCGTTCTCTTTCAACAGTGATTCAGGTGTCGGGGGAGGGTTCGTGTGAGTTTCCTGGACTAGGGCAACTAAATCCTTGGGTTCGAACGGTTTAGAGAGAAAGGGTAGCGCGTCCTGACGGATTCCGGAACCGGCCAAATCCTGGTCGACATTGCTGGACATCAGAAGAACGTGCAGATCTTGCCGCATGCGCAGAGCTCGCAGGGCGAGTTCGTGACCGTGGACGTGCGGGAACTCATTGCCGCTCGAGGCGAGAGAGAATTCAGGGGGAGGCAATACCAGATCCGTAACCAGGACATTGATTTGGCCCTGGTGATTCTTGACGATTTTGAGTGCCTCTGAGCTTCCTGAAGCAGCTAAGACTTCGTAACCGGCTTGTTCCAATATTGTTCGGCACAGTGTCAGAACATTCGAGTCATCATCCACGACCAATACAGTAGGCTTATTTTTTGGTTGTTGTTGGGGATCGGTAGGACCCATAATCGTCCTCCGCTAGCGTTGAATCCTGTATGTCAGGATAACTCAGACTGCCGAATCTCCCTAGGAAAAAGGATTATTGAAGTTCAAACAATCAGGTAGG
>NZ_CDLUDY010000198.1:0-3259 GCF_975968855.1 Petrachloros mirabilis | reverse complement strand
GTTGTATATCCTTATGGGAAACACCCGCCGGGGGATGAAGCAAGCAGCCCCAAGGCGGTATGAAATGAGGAGGTACGCCGCCGCCGGCGATGGGGCGGCGCCTCCGCGGGTTCGACCGACCGGATCAGTCGAACGAGAGTTCGGTCCGGCCGATGATGTCGTATTGCAGGGGTTTGCTCAATTCTACGAACAAAGCGCTGTAGCCCGCCACGCGCACCAGCAGGTCCTTATAGTTTTCTGGATGGACGAGCGCGTCTTCCAGCGTCTGGCGGCTGATGACATTGAACTGGCTGTGCATGCCTTTGCGCTCGAAGTAGACGTCCATCAGGGAAATCAGATTGTCGCGCCCGACGTCTCCGGCGAGGCAGGTGGGGGTGAATTTCCAGTTCAACAGCGTGCCGTTGCCCGCTCGCACGTGATCCAGTTTCGAAGCGGACTTGGCGATGGCGGTCGGTCCTTTGACATCGTGGGACCCGGCCTGGGTGTGCACCGGGCCGACGCAGTCGGACACCGCCTCCAGGGCCTTCCTTCCCTCGACCGAAGCCCACTGGACGAGCCCCAGGGCCACGTTGGCCGATACGGAGTAAACGCCTGGCACGTAGGTGCCGCCCCGTGCGTTGGGACGGTTCTCCACATGTTTGCAGTAGGTGTCCGCACCGAATTTGGCCAGTTCGTCGGCATAGTCGTCATCGTTGCCGTAGTGGTGCACTTTGTCGCTGTTGACCAGGGCATACAGCGCTTCGTATCCGTTCCAGTTGTTTTCGCAGGCGTCCAGCAGATCGCTGCCCGAAACCTTCTTTTCTTCAAAGACCAGCTGCTTGATGGTCGCCAGTCCGTCGCCCACCGCGCCGACCCCCACGGCCTGGGGACCCGTGTAGTTGTAGACGGCGCCGCCGGCGGTGACATCCACGCCCCTTTCGATGCAATCGTCCGTCAGGGTCGACAAGTAGGGCAGGGGCTTCAGCTGCTGGTGGACAAGGTCCATGGTTTGGAGCCCGGCAATCATTTGGTCCACCCAGTACTTCATCTGTTGGTCATAGGAGGCGAGCACCTGATCGAAGGACGTGAAGTCGGCCAGGCTGCCGGTCTCCGGTCCCAGGCGCTTGCCGATGCCGCCGCAACCGTCCCAACGCGGGCAGTGTGCGCCGCACCCGATGCACCGGCCGTTGTTGATGGCCAGTTCCAGAACCTTGGCGATGCTGAAATAAGCGGCATCGTGCCAGCCGTATTCCTTCCCGCCGGCATCGATCTCCACACAGCCCACGACGTGGTAGTTGCGGGAGTCTTCCAACGTGCGGCCCACACGCAGCGACGCGGGAATCGCCGCCTCGTCGTTGAACAGCTTGGGCTGTCCCGTGCCGATGCGGATAACGTTGATCGCTTTGATTTTAAAACTTCGGGGGGAATTCTTGTGCAGTCGGACGCACATCCACGGCACGGTCAAACGCGTATGCGCATAGGCGTCCAGGGCCATATAGCTCAAATCGTTGGTGGCATCGTTGCCTTCTTTGTCCACACCACCAACGGTCAGGCTTTCACCGCCCATCCCGCGGCCCGAGTTGGCGATGACGGTGAGGCGATCCCTCAATTTTGTCCACCAGAGCGGTTTGATAAAGGCAATCTCCATGAGCTCCTGGATAGACGACTTGGTGGCGACCCCGGCGTCGATGTCCTTTTGATAGAAAGGAAACATGTACTGATCGAACCGGCCGAAGGATATCGAATGGCCGTTGGATTCAACCAGAAGAATGGTCGTCGCCATGAACCAGAGCTGGAGGGCTTCCCAGAACGTGCGCGGCGGATTTTCCGATACCCAGTCGCAGTTGGCCGCGATCTGCTCCAGTTCCTTCTTCCACTGCGCATCGGCCTCACGCTTCGCCATATCCCGTGCCAGAGATGCATACCGTTTCAAATAGAGGGTGGCCGCGTCGAGGACGACCAGCTCGGCCTGGTAGAATGCGCGTTTTTCCAGGTCTTCCGTAAGCGTGGGATCAAGAAGGGTCAACTTTTGCTCGACCTGCTTTTTCAGCCCATTGTAGCCGACTTCAAACAGCTTCTCGTAATTGAGCTGCAAATGCCCCACGCCGCCGAACATGTAGAGATTGAGCAGGTACAGGCCCCGGCCGAGGTTGGTGCCTTTTTTCTCGTCTTCGGATAGACGTGCGGTAATGGCATTTTCCACCGTCCTGCCCTTCCAGAAGGGATGCAGCGTCTCGAGCTTTTTCTCGGAATCCTTGGTGATATAGTATCTGTCATGCAGCCGTTCTGCCCAGGGCTGGTTGTGCATTTCGTCGATGACCCAGTCATAGGAAAACTCCGGGAAGATCGGCGCCGATTTCATCGGGGAGGCCATTTCACCGACGATGAGCTCGTCCCGATGGATACGGATCGAAACATTTTTCAGCACATGGCGCAGCGCTTCCGCGCATTTCACCACCTGTGGTTGGTCATCATACTTTTGATACGCCTCGGTTACCAGGCACGCTCTTTCATGATTCACCGTGAATTTCGTATCAAGTGCAAATCTCCTGAAACGATTGACCCTTTCAAAAGGTGATGGATTTTCAGCCATTGAAGACTCGCCCGCCGGCCATTCCTTGCCAAACGGCTCAATGCCGTAGTTTGCATCTAAGTTCTGCTTTACGGAAACATCCATTTTAATCTCCCCCTTGTAATCAATCCTTATAAGGACAACGCGTTAGGCTTTTCCCATCATGATATCCAGGGCCCGTGAAAACCACATAAAGTCCTTGAAGTTCCCTTCGACCTGGAGCTTTTTCTCCGTCAGCGCCGCCACGGAGGCTTCATCGTTTTTCGACGTCATCACCTTGAAGCCGGTTTCGGGGTCGCACCAGACCATGGCCGCATCGCAGGATGCTGCGAGTTTACCGGTCGATGATATCCGGCCATTGTCGAAGATATACTGCCGCCCTTTTCCGTCCCGGCTCGATTTAATCGCAAAGTTGAGACGTTTGCCTTTTATGAACGCCATAAATCGTGAATCTTTTTTGGCTGCCTTGGCCAGTTTTTTGTAGAGCACAAACAGTACGAGTTGAAATTTCATCTCTCCCTCCTCATTTAAATTAAGGTTACGCTTAATCGAGAACCCTCAAGTTCATGCGCTTTCTGAGGGCCGCCACTTCCCGTTGCGTACTCGAGATGATGTGATCGGTGATCCTATTTTTCAGAGTGAGAGGCTTTTCATCCAAGTATTCCAACAGGTTGTTATTGATACCGGCGACATAGCCGTGCATATGCG
>NZ_CDLUDY010000197.1:0-3685 GCF_975968855.1 Petrachloros mirabilis | reverse complement strand
GAGTGAGCCGATATCCGTGGATATATTGGGTGCAAGCTGTTGTGTAAGCGGCGCGAATCCGGCGCGCATTCCAAGAACCCATTTCCCCTCCTCAATACCTCCTTCGTCCACATTGGATTGCTGCGCTGACGCCTTGAGGGGAAGGACGATCGTCATGAATGCTGTCGCCAAAAATAAAGATGCTACCGCGATCCGAAGCTTGTTGGAATTCATGCCCGCCCTCCTGTCATGAAATTAAACCACGAGAAAACCGACCGTTTGCTGTCAAAGCAAAATCGATACCGGCAGGTAGAGAGAAGAAAACACAAGAAATGCATGAGAGCCTGCCTGGCGTTGCGGTAAAAAAAGTCCAAGGCCGACTCATTTCCGACACAAGTCCGTCTTTCGAGCCCTGCGGATCCTTTCACACAGAAATGGGTGAATCAATCCGATGTCTTTGCCGCAGCCCAAGGCCGAAAGGAAGGGGATCGGCGAAGTGTCTCAACGATCAAAAGAACATGTTCACACCAAAAAGAAACCCGAATGAAGAGGCATTCCAATCACTTCGGGTCGTATTATTTATTCTGGCGTGCCCATCGTTCCGCTTGTAGGCCATTTCTGCATTCAAGGCCAGTCTGTCGGTCAACATGTAATCGCCACCCCAGCCGACACGCCAGGCGAAGGTGTTACTTGGTGAAATCCGGTTGCCTGCAATGTCGTCGCTTTCGCCGAAGTTGTTCACGTTCACGCCAAAACTCATGTTGACATAGGGAACGATCGGACCATATTTGATCGGCCTGATTTCGATAGTAGGGAGTACCGAAACCGTATCCTGATGGCCGAGATCCAAATCCGGCCCAACCTGGTCTACGGCATGCCGCTCCCATTCCAACATCAACCCGACCAAAAGCCACTTGTTCAGACCATAGAACGCCTGGAAGTTAACCAGTGATCCCACATCTGTCGAGCTATGGCTTGTGAGAGATTGGGTCAGCGGGGCGAACCCTGCCCGCATACCGAGCAGCATCTGCCCCGCCTGCGTCCCTCCATCAGTCTTTTTCCACGGTTCTGCTTGTCCTACTGATAGAAATCCTGACGACAAAATGACGCCAAAACATAGCAGACCTACGAGTGCTCCGCGCTGGATCGATAATCTCATTTCAGCCTCCTCTGGCCTCCTCTACTAATCAACGGGAAGTAGAATTGCGATGATTGTCCAAGTATCTAAGACGTATCGTTTGTAACATGAGTGCCCGCCAATGTCATGTTGAAACACTAAAACAGCCTCACCACTTAGATTGGAGGGAATTCCTTGTAGAGAACTATCCTGGAAGAAGAAAAACGCGGTGCACATCAGCTCGCAGGAACTGCCTGACGCATCCGCTTCGGGGAAAGAAAGACCGAGAGAAAGAACAAAGCCGTCGAGAGAAGAACAATTGCGGGACCGGATGAAATATCCCAAAGTGCCGAGAGAAGAACTCCACCGACCGAACTGGCGACCCCAATGATCACGGAATAGATGGTTAACGTCGACAGGCTATGCGTCAGCTGGTATGCCGTCGATGCCGGAATGAGCACCATTGCAAAGACGAGAATGGCGCCGACAATCTTGAGCGACACCACCACAGTCAATGCGACGAGTGTCAGGAGAAGAAAGAAGATTCGCCTGGCCGGTACTCCTGAAGCCTCCGCCATTTCCTGGTCGAAGGAGATGAAATACAGCTCTTTCGAGAAGAGAAGGATTGTCCCGAGCACGAGAACGCTCAATCCCCCTATCCCGCGGAGCTCCTCGGACGTGACCGACAATACGTTCCCGAACAAGTATCCGTACACCTCTGCGTTGTAGGTTTTCATCAGACCGATGAACAAAATGGCCAGCGCCATGGTCGTGGTGTAGAGAATCCCGATTGACACGTCGAGCTTCATATTCCCTTTTTCCTCAACCCATCCCGTGATCCAGACCGTGGCGAGGCCGAAACAAATCGCCAGCATTAATGGCGGCCATCCAATCAAATAACCCAACGCCACACCTGCAAAAGCCGCATGAGCTGTGCCGGCCCCGACAAAAGCCAGGCCTCTCAGTACCACGAACACGCCGATCACAGAACACAGTCCTCCGACCATCGCCGCTGCGAGGAGAGATCGTTGCATGAAGTCGTACATCAACAGTTCAAGCATACCGCGTCTCTTGCCTCTTGCTTCTCGCCACGTGCCTCTCGCCTGACTATTCTAGTGATGATGGTGATAGTCCTCGACAATGACCAGGTCTTTTTCCGTAATCACCAGGTCTTTGCCATAAACCTGCCGGAGGATCTCCGGCTTGAGGACTTCTTCCGGAGGTCCGGCTGCATAGAGGCGGGTCTTCAGCAGGACCAGCCGGTCGACCCGTGAACGAATCATATTGATGTCATGGGTAATGAGCAGGACGGTAAGGCCCAGTTCTTCGTGCAGATGCTCAATCAGTTCGATGACGTTGTGCTGGGTCGTAATGTCCAAGCCCGTGGTCGGTTCGTCCAGCAACAGAACCTGAGGTTGTTGCGCCAGTGCCCTCGCGATAAAGACCCGCTGTTGCTGTCCGCCCGACAGATGCCCTAAGGCCGTGTCCTTGTGTCCCTCCATTCCCACAAGGGTCAGCGCGTGCAACGCAATGTCCCGATCCTGTCGAGAAGGCCGTTTCAGGAGGCCCAGTGCTCCGTACCGGCCCATCATCACCGTCTCAAGGACCGTCACCGGAAAGTTGCGATCGACGACACCCTTCTGCGGCAAATACCCGATCTTGGCCCGATGGTAACAACGCAGCTCGTCGCAGGCACAATCGAAAATATGAAGATGCCCTTCGACCGGAGCCATGAGGCCCAACACCGCCTTGCAAAGCGTCGTCTTCCCTGATCCATTGGGGCCGATCACTCCGACGAACTCGCCGGCACCAATGGACAGAGAAATATCCTTCAGCGCAATGACGCCAGGAAATCCGAAAGAGGCCTTGTCAAATCGAATGATCGGTTCGCGAGATTCCGACACGGGAAGCCGGCTCCTTCCGGCAGTGAGAAGAACCCTGTGACGCAGATCGTATGCTATCCCAGCGCGTTCGCCAATTGGAGCACATTATAGCGAAGCATGTCGAGGTAGGTCTCGGTTCGCGGCAGGCCTCCGGGAAGGGTGGTTAACACGAGCACCCTGGCCCCCGTCTCTTTTGCCAACAGGTCGGGGAGCTTTTGGCTCAACTGAATCTCGGACACGACGACTTTCACCCGCTCTTTTTTGATCATCGCGATGAGGTGCTGAAGCTGATGAGCCGATGGCTCACTTCCGGACTGGGCCTGAATCGTCCCCACGATCTGAAACTTGAAACGCCTGGCAAAGTACGGCCAGGCCGGGTGATGCACCACGATCCGGCGGTCAGTCAATCCGCTCAACCGTTCGTTCAGTTCCGCGCGGAGCGTATCCAATCGTTTGAGGTATGAAGCCTGGTTTTCCCGATATTCCTGTGCATGGTCAGGGTCCGCTTGAATCAAGGCCTCGGTAATGTGGCGCATCATGGTGACGGCATTTTCAGGATCCAACCACACATGGGGATTCCCCTGCTCCGATTCCTCGTTGCCCGGATGGTCGCTATCATGCCCCGATCGATCTCGAACCAACGCGATCCCCTTGGACGTGGTAACGACTGTCAACGCGGGGCTCCCGGCATTCTTGACCAGGTTCG
>NZ_CDLUDY010000196.1:0-7682 GCF_975968855.1 Petrachloros mirabilis | reverse complement strand
CGAGTGACGTTTATCGTAGATACAGTATTAGTCGTCATGCTGACTGAAATCATATCGCGATGGTTCTCCGGGGGCGATTGGCAGCAGTTCGCCGTCCTGGGATGCATTTTACTCACGTTAGGCGCGATTCGCGTAATGGCGGTGCGCTTCAGCCCCACCCCTCACTCACCCACGCACCAGGGAAATCACATGGCCATCTCCGGGAGCAGCCTATGATAATCGAGGCGAGCATTCCTCAGTCCGTCACCGAATATAATTCTGTCGATGAACTTGACCAAGAAGTTCTGAGGATAATTAACGATGAAGATGCCGTCAGCCTTGACGTGCTGGTGACATTGATGCCGGGATATTCATGGAACCGGATATTTCATGCAATAGACCAATTGGCGCGCAGCGGGAAGATCGTATTGCGGCGCCATGGTTTCAACTACACTATCTTCTCCCACCGATACACTGCCTAACAGGAACAGGATTGCCTCAGGGGTTATTGGCCGGAAGTGTTTTTGGTACCGTGTGTCGGACGTTCTTCCCTTCCACCATGTAAATTACAAGTTCCGAAATATTGGTCGCATGGTCGGCGATGCGTTCGAGATATTTCCCGATAAAGGTAAGCCGGATTGCCCGCGTGATCGTACCCGGGTTTTCGATCATGAATGAAAGAAGTTCGCGAAACAGCTGATGGGTCAGATCATCGACGAAGTCATCGTCGGCGCAGACTTTTCTCGCCAATGCCGCATCAGACCGAACAAATGCATCAAGGGATTCGTGCACCATCTGCATCGTCCAACGCGCCATTCGTGGAATGTCGATATACGGCTTAAGTTGTGGTTCTTCGTTCAATTCAATCACGCGCTCACAGATGTTTTCAGCGAGATCGCTCATCCGTTCAAGCTCGGTTGAAATCTTCATCGCGGTGGTGACAAACCGAAGATCCCTCGCTGTCGGAGCTTGAAGCGCGAGCAGCTTGATGCATCGTTCATCGATATCAACGTCAAGACTGTTAACTGCTGTATCCCGTTCTATAATGCGCGATGCGAGGTCTATGTCGCGATCCACCAGAGCCTTGATCGATCCCTCAATCTGTTCTTCGACAAGCGCTCCCATGCGCAAGATTTGCGCTCGAAGGTCCGCCAGTTCTTGATCCACGTGTCGTTGCATCAGTTTCCTTGAACCTGCCGTCCTTATCCAAACCGGCCGGTGACGTACTCCTCAGTCAGTGTATTCGAGGGGTTGGTAAAAATGGTCTCAGTACGATCGTATTCGACCAAACGTCCTTCGTACATGAAAGCAGTATAGTCGGAAACCCGAGCAGCCTGCTGCATGTTGTGTGTTACGATAACAATAGTAACCCGCTGTTTGAGCTCGGTCACCAGTTCTTCGATCCTGGCCGTAGCTGTTGGATCGAGAGCTGAAGTCGGCTCGTCGAACAGCAGCATTTCCGGGTTGGTCGCGAGCGCCCGAGCAATGCAGAGACGTTGTTGTTGTCCGCCAGATAAGTTGAAGGCGAGATCGTGCAGGCGGTCCTTGACCTCAGTCCACAGGGCTGCATTCTGCAATGCCATTTCGACCGCGTTGTCCAATTCGCTCCTTTTCGAGGTTCCCCGGATGCGGAGTCCGTAGGCGACATTCTCATATATCGATTTGGGAAAGGGGTTTGGCTTTTGGAATACCATTCCGACACGCATTCGAATTTCAATGGGGTCGACAGCAGGATCGATGATATTCAACCGGTCAGGATAGAAGAACAGTGCTCCCTCATAGCGGTTTCCTGGATACAGATCATGCATGCGGTTCAGACAACGGAGATAGGTGGTTTTCCCGCAACCGGAGGGACCGATCAAAGCGGTTGCTTGTCGATCGGCTAGGCCAAGAGTGATGCCCTTCAGGGCATGCACACTTCCACCATAATAGAAGCTCAAATCTCGAGCCTCGGCTTTGAACGAAGGCCTGAGTTCCGCCTGTGGTGTCATGGGGTCACCAGTGCATGCGCTTTCGGAATCGGACACGAATGGCAATTGCAATAGCATTCATGGTTAACGTCAATAATAGTAAGAGCATACCTGCTGCTGCGGCATTCACATGAAATTCTTCTTGGGGCCGTGAAACCCAGTTGAACATTTGAATAGGCAGGACCGTGTATGGATCGAACAGCCAATGGAACGAAACGAATGGAAAGTCGAATGACAAGGGTGAGGATGGAAGAAAGGCGATAAATGACAACGCGCCCACCGTAATTAAAGGAGCCGTCTCACCAACCGCCCGCGATAAGGCAAGAATCAATCCGGTGAGAATGCCTCCCATTGAATAGGGAACGACATGGTCCTTTACTGTCTGCCATTTGGAGGCGCCGAGGGCATACGCGGCCTCACGTATTTGCGGTGGCACGGCGCGAATAGCCTCTCGGGTGGCAATGATGACCATTGGTAGAATCAACATGGCCAATGTCAACCCCGCCGTCAAAAAACTTTGCCCAAGGCGAAACTCATACACCAGTAACCCGAGAGCCATGAGACCATAGACGATCGAGGGAACGCCGGCCAGATTAGCGATATTGATTTCAATCAGGTCTGTCATCCAATTCTTCGGTGCATATTCTTCCAGGTAAATTGCCGCGCCAATGCCGAGTGGTACAGCCGTAAGAGCAGTAAGGAACATGACCAGAACTGTCCCAACCCATGCACTCAATACACCGGCTTGGTCTGGGAATCGTGAAGGATAAGACGTTAGAAATTGCCATGACAGCCGACTCATCCCATCGAACGCTAACTGGCCAAGTAGCGCCATCAGAACGGCGAGCGCCACGAGCATGGCGAGCAGGCCGGCCACTGCAAAGAGCAGATCCACCCGTTTATGTCGAGCGGTGATTCCTGGCAAGGAGGCTCCTTTAGTAGACTTGTCGATAACGTTTTCTGAGTACATGGCCGGCAATGTTAAAAATCAATGTCATGAGCAACAGGGTGAGACCAGTTGCAAAGATCGTCTGATAGCCGATGCTTCCGTGGGGTACATCACCAAGACTGACTTGCACAATATATGCGGTCATGGTCGCAGCCGGTTCAAGCGGGTTCCAGGTCAGAGTCGGTTGCATTCCGGCGGCGATTGCCACAACCATCGTTTCTCCGATCGCCCGGGAAACACCGAGCACGTATGCAGCGGCAATTCCTGACAACGCCGACGGATAGACCACACGCAGCGCGGTCTGCATTCTCGTGGCTCCCAATGCATATGCGCCTTCTCGAAGGGAGACCGGAACTGCGCGCATCGCGTCTTCGCTGACGGAGCTGACGTACGGCACAATCATGATGCCGATAACGAGTCCGGCGCTCAGCATATTAAAGCCCGGAAGCGCCGGCCATAGTCTTTGTAATGCCGGCGTCACAAACAGAAGGGCAAAATATCCATAGACGACGGTCGGGACGGCGCTTAGTAACTCCAATATCGGCTTGATTACCTCACGAATGGGCTGGGGTGCGTATTCGCTCAAATAGATAGCTACCAGGCTACCTATAGGAATCGCGACGAGCAACGCTACCATCGTTGTCACGAGTGTGCCTGACACCAAGGGCAGGATGCCGTAATGTGGATCCGAAAAAAGAGGTGTCCATTGCGGATCTGTCGCAAACTCTAGGATAGAGACCTGACGAAAGAAGGCGATGGATTCATAAGCAAGTACCCCGACAATTCCTACGGTGATGGCGACGGAAGTCAAAGCGGTCAATAGTAAAAAGACTTCAACCCCTTTCTCCCTGAGGCGCGCAATATACACAGGCATCATACGGAGTAGGCCAGACTGCTTGAAGACGTTGGTTTTTGCTGCGTCTGCATCCATAAATAACCCCTCACAATTTGGATTCTCGACGAAGCAGGTCTTCGATCTTCAGGCCGATGGAGGATGCACCTTGAAACGCCGTTCCCAGTTTTCCCGTGTGGAAATGCGACAGAGCGAGAGCATAAGCTTCTTTCGGAAGAGGCACATACTTCACCTGCGGAACCAGTAGCGGGGCCTGTCCTAAATAGAATTCAACGAACTGCTTAACTTCAGATTTTCCAGCTGATTTCGCGTTGACATAGATAAATATCGGCCTGGACAGCGGCTGGTAAGAGCCGTTCTCGACATTTTCCCGAGAGGGAGGAACTGGTCCCTTCCCGCCGTCCACCGGGACAGCCTTCAAGCGCTTCTTATTCGGCTCGAAGTAGGCATAGGGAATATAGCCAAGGGCGTGCTTATCGCTTGAAATGCCCTGTACCAATGTGTTGTCGTCCTCGCTTCCTGTATAGTCTCCCCGGCTTGCCTTGGTTGTTCCCACGACTGCCTCAGTAAAATAATCGAAGGTGCCGGAATCCGGTCCAGCTCCGAACAGCTTCAGGGGCATGTCCGGCCACGTCGAGCGTATTTGATTCCACTTCAAGACCCGGTTCTGAGCGTGCGGTTCCCATATCTGCTTTAATTCGTCCACGGTAATGGAATCGATCCAGGTGGCCTGCGGATTGACTGCGACGGTGAGCGCGTCAAATGCCACAGGCAACTCGTAATATTTCACGCCGTTTGTTCGACAGGCTTCCATTTCGCTCGACAAAATCGGCCGAGATGCGTCCTGGACATCCGTTTCCCCTCGACAAAACTTCTTGAAACCTCCTCCAGTACCCGAGATACCCACTGTGACTCTCACGGCTCCTCGAGTGTGCTTTTGGAATTCTTCAGCGACCGCTTCCGTGATGGGAAACACGGTGCTCGACCCGTCCACCTTCACCAGCGTTGTTGAACCCGAGAATGCCGGACCAATGATCCATACCAGCATACCGAGAACGAGCAAACCTGTGACCGCTCGGATCTTCGCTCCTGTGCCCTGAAGCACCGGTATCATATGCCTCCTTGCATTGTGATCATCATGCCCCAAGCAGATAACTTTGACCCGATTATACGTGTCGGCCCTTCATAATCCAGTTACGGGAGTGTTAACTCGGTGTTAAATCCGTAATCGTGGGTGCTAAGTGGTGATAGCGCAGCTCAAACCGGCGGTGGTGCTGGAGGATGAGTAATTTCTTGTCGACGCCAGGGCTCAGAATCTTCTGTTACGTGGCGCCTAGATAAACAATGTGAATGGAGGGGGGGGAAATTCTCTGCTGCCAGGGGTGAGTCGAAGTATTTGGAATTGGCAATTGAGGTGTGAAGCCAGGCTTTGGCTATGGAACAGGAGATGCAGAATTTTGGGTTTCTCTGTCGTGCGACCGGGACGTTGCCAGAACGGCATTGATGACGACGACTTTGCCGGGATCGGCGTAGGGCCAAGTCCAATTGCCTTTTGCTGGATGGACTTCGGCTTCTTCGGGTTGGAACATGATCTCGTACTTTCCACGGAGAAGGGATTGGAGGGGATCGTCGATTGGATCCATCTCGTAGGCGGGGATACCGCGACGCATGACGTCAGACGGCGATTGTCGATAGTTGGCGAGCACAAAATGGATATTGCCGTCATGGACGAAGAGGCCACCGGTTGTATAGGCGAGTCCAACGGCATCGCTCGTGTATCGCCTATAAAAAGTGACAATTTCCCGCGGTGTCGCCTTGCTGAGGGCTTGGCTCAACAAGGGCGCTAAGACACGAATTTCGTCGGCGCTAAATGCGGCCAGCGCTGGTGCTGAGCCCGACAGAAGTTCGTGCATAGCATACCGTTGTTCTACGACGAGGACGCCACCCAGGATACGGGCCATATCTCCGGGCGAGAGAGCCGAGGGGTGACTGTGACCTGTTCCTGCTTCACGGTCGGTTTGAAGACGAACTGAGGTCCGGTTGTCCTCATACAGAGATCGGACCTTGACGCTGCCGGCGCAGCCGATCAGCAAGAAACTGAGGAGGAGAGGTAGCGTCATGGGCAAGAGCTTATAGGGCTTCATGTAAACATTTCCTCGTCATGGCACTATGCGATTGAAGGTAGGTGCCACTATAGCAGGACCGCTGATCAGAGTAACCAATGCTCGACGTCACTTTTGAAGAACCTGACAGCATGCGCCAAAGATCACGTTGATCTCCTGCGCACGACCGCTCTAGGGGATCGATAGGCCGTTAGTCTTCTTTAGGAGTTTCGCCTTCGGACATGTCAGAGCCGCCATTTCCATTCATGGCAGCCAAACGCGGATCCTCATTGGGATCGGCCAGCGCTGTTGCCAGATCTCCCCTGAGGAATGCGGCATTACGAGCCAGTTGTTTGGCTGAGAGTGGATAGCTGCCGGCCTTGGTTACCACGGCTTGGCCCGAAGAACTATTGGCGAAGGTAAGAAGCTCCTTAATGATCGGGTCGAGACCGGCTTTCGGCGTCTTGTCGACATAGAGGTAGAGGTAACGCGTCAAGGGATAAGTTCCGTGCTGGACCATTTCAGTAGTTGGAGTCACGAACGGTGCACCGGCTTCCTCAGCGAGTCCTAGCAGACGAACCAGGTTCGTCTGAAAACCAGCGCCTGCATAACCAATGGCGTTGTGATCCCGGGCGATCGCCAGAATCTGCGTGGCGGATCCGGATTGTTCAAGTATGTCGCTGTCAGCGGCACGGCCCTGGAGTACGTGTTGCTCAAAGAATTCCCTAGTCCCTGATTTTTTATCTCGTCCGTACAGACGAATCTTCCGATGTTCCCATTCGCCTCTCAATCCGAGTTCCCCCCAGGTTCTGATCTTTGCTTTTCCCTTGGAGGATTCTTCGGCGAAAATCGCTGCGACCTGTTCAAGCGTCAACCCCTCGATGGGGTTCTCAGGGTTGACGTAGAGGACAACGGCGTCGATCGCAATAGGGAATCCGATCGGTTCATGGCCGTGCTGGGCTGTGAACGCTTTGACCTCGCCGGAATGCAGCGGCCTAGAGCTTGCGATGAGGCTGACGCGTCCTCCTCCTCCGTGGCCGGAACGTGCCTTGTCGGCACGGCGTTGTTGAGAGAGGCCCATGACAAATTCTCTAATCGCCGCCGAGGAACCGCCTCCTTCTATCGTGAAGCGTACGTCAGGATGCAACCTGCTGAACTCAGCGGCCAGCCGCATCATGAGAGGGCGCATTGTGTCGGACCCTGCAATGGTGACCTTTCCTGAAAGCCCGTTGGAAGCTTGGTAGTGCGTTGCATTGCCGGAAGCCATGCTCTCGGCGTGGCTTCTGATCGGTTGACTGATGGCCAAAACGGCTATCGCCAGGCACATGACAGCCACGATAAAGCCCATGCTCCTTGTTGAAGTGTGTGTTGCCTTCATAAGTCATTCTCCTCTTTCACGCATAAAAATATTGTCACGGTTTACAGTTACGTCTGTGATTGTGACGTCCAAACATCGGCAGCTTAGTTGAAGAACCATTGAGCCTGAAACCGGAGCAGATTCCCAGTAAATGCTGCTTGGGGATCCGCACTGGTGAGCGCGACGCCGGGGCTGGTCTGAAACGTGTTCAGCCCCTCCTTGTACATATATTCGATGACATAACGCCAATGGGTATCGGGTTCCCAGACGAGCCCGACGTTGATCGTGTTTGAGCGACCGTCTACGGCATTAATAGTCTTGAGGCCTCCATGATATTCGCCATATCGAAAATAGCCCGTCAACATGCCAACGTCAGAATAACGCCAGCTATAGTAGGGTTGTACGTAGAAGCCATAGAGATGGGTTTCCTCGACCACACCTTGAGCATTTCGTTTGGGGCCGCGTCCGACTG
>NZ_CDLUDY010000195.1:0-7380 GCF_975968855.1 Petrachloros mirabilis | reverse complement strand
TCGAGACCGTATTCTGCAACAGGCCCGTACGCTCTTCGAGGGCGCACCCGTTCGCCTTGTCGATCAACTCACGGTCGATCCCCAGGTCACTCCCGCAGGGTGGCTATCTCCGCTTCCCACTATCCTGCCTTTACTGCGACACATGGACGGACGTGGTTCCATCATTATCGACGGCCGTTCCATCGTATTGAGCGGACAGGCCGCTTCGGATGAGAGCAAAGCAGTCATGCTCAAAATAGTTACTCCCATGACATCGATCGGGCTTGCCCTTGAAGACCATATCGTATCGGACTCGAAGAATGCTCGACAACTCAAGCTGCAATCGAAACTGGCCCAATTTCTTTCGCGAAATCCGATCGACTTTGACTCGAATCAATCCAGGCTCACATTACGAAGCCGTCAGGTCCTCGACCGTCTGGCTTCACTCTTACAGCAGTACCCCCCGGCCGCAATTGAAATCGGCGGTCATACCGACGGGTTCGGGGAGCCGGAATACAACAGGGAACTAAGCAGGAGAAGAGCTGAGACGGTGCGTCAGTATCTGACGGATCATGGAGTGCAGCATCAGTTCACGACTGTCGGATACGGTGATAGTAAACCCATCACTGCCAAGAAGTCGCGGGATGCCCTTCGGCGAAACAGAAGAATCGAGTTTCTGGTCCAGGGATCGAGCGATCTATGACAGGTCTGATTTTCCAAATGTTGGGTTGTCTGATCGTCGCCGCAGGGATCGGTGCGGCGGTGGGATGGCTGTGGCGGCATCAATCTACTACCTCTCATGAGCAGCAGATGGTCGATTGTGAGACGGAGCTCCGAGTGAAAGGGGAAGCGCTCGACACCGCCCTGTACGAACTGAAATTAAAATCCTCGACACATGCCATGTTGGAAGCCAAGGTGGCCACATTAGAAAGTCTGGCCCGATCCACAGAGCAGGACCTCATTGCAAAGGAAGACCGTATTTCCGCACTTCAAAAAGAGCTCGCTTCGGCGCGTCAGCGGCTCTTGGCAACCGAGTCGGAGCATACCGCAAGTTTGTGCCGTCTCGCCGAACACGATAGTGCGATTACTGCGTATGTGAATGAAGCGAGGCAGGCGAATGCCGCCAGAACGGTTGCGCAACAGGAATTGCTGGTGACACAAAAAAAGATTTCTGATCTTGAGCAGCAATTGGTGGCCTCGGAGAAGTCTCTCAAGGAACTCTCTCGTCTTCGCGATCAGATTGCAAGCTTGAAACCGTATCAAGGACGGGTCCAGTGGCTCGAGGCACAACTCAGCGAAAAAGACGCGGAGCATCGGGTAACCCTCAAACGGATGAAGGAACTGCTTCATCACGCGGAGTCGCGAGAGCGTCATACCGCAGAACTTGAACGGCGTGTTTCCGATCTGGAATCAATCCAAGCCGAGTTGGCCGGGCAAGCTGAAGCCATGGGACGGAAAGAAGAAGAAATCTCTAGACTCCGGAAGCGCCTGGTCGAGGTACGGGCAGCTCTTCGTGTTCGTACTGACGGCGGGCATGTTGTCGCGCGTTCTGATGCGCCGGAGAATCAATTGAGCCTTCAGATCAGTCAGTCCAAATTCCTGAACTCATCGCAAAAAGACGACCTCAAGAAGATTTCCGGAATCGGGCCGGTCCTTGAACGCGCACTCAACAAGATGGGTACCTATAGCTATATCCAGATCGCAAAATGGACATCCGGAGACATTGCGCACGTCGCGGCTAAAATCGGTACTGCTCCAGATCGGATTAAGCGAGAGAAATGGATTGCCGCAGCGAAGAAACATTATCGTGAAAAATACGGTGAGAAAATCTAACCGTGGGTCCGGGGTGCTCCCTGTTCATTGACTTCGCCGCAGCCTCCTCCTAGAATCGCTCATGGCTTCTTCGTTCGTCCATCTCCATCTTCATACCCAATTCAGCCTGTTGGACGGCGCGAATCAGATCGATCCGCTCGTTAAACAAATTAAATCGTTCGGGCAACCAGCTGTAGCGATGACGGACCATGGCAACATGTTCGGGGCGATCGAATTCTATCGAAAAGCCAAGGAAGCAGGGGTCAAACCGATCATCGGGTGTGAAGCCTATATGGCCCTCGGCAGTCGCCATGCGAAAAAAGATAGCGGGTTGGCCCACAATGATTACTATCATCTGATACTGCTATCGAGAAACCTGACCGGCTATCAGAATCTCGTCAAGCTCGTTAGTAAAGGTTATGTTGAAGGATTCTACTATAAGCCTAGAATAGATAAGGAACTTCTCAGGAAGCATCATGAAGGCATCATTGCCCTTTCAGGATGTTTGAGCGGCGAGATCCCGTACCTGATAGGCCAAAAAGATATGGATGGCGCGATGTCTGTCGCCGGAGAGTTCCAGGAAATTTTCGGCAAGGACCATTTTTACCTCGAAGTGCAGGCCAACGGCCTCGACCATCAGCGTGTCGCCAACGCAGGCCTCATCGAAATCCATAAGAAGCTTGGCATTCCTCTGGCCGGCACTAACGATTGTCATTACCTGAAAAAGAAGATGCCCGTCCGCACGAGCTCATGCTCTGTCTTCAGACCGGCAAGACATTGGGCGATCCCAATCGGATGAAATTCGATACGGACCAGCTCTACGTAAAATCGACGGAAGAAATCGCGCCGACGTTCGCCGAATTTCCTGGCGCAGTAAACAACACCTGCCGCATCGCCGACCACTGTGAGCTGGAACTAGCCCTGAATAAGACACACTTGCCGCAATACAAAGTTCCGGAAGGATACACGCGTGAATCCTATGTCGAGCAATTGGCGATCGAGGGATTGAAATCCCGGCTAAAAGAACGGCCGAGCAAGATTCCGTCCACCGTCTATGAACAACGGTTGCGGGAAGAGCTGATGGTAATTTGCTCAATGGGCTTTGCCGGGTATTTTCTGATCGTCTGGGACATCATTCGTTTTGCGCGATCACGACGCATTCCGGTCGGACCTGGTCGAGGCTCTGCTGCCGGCAGTCTTGTGGCGTACGCCCTTCGCATCACAGATTTAGATCCTTTGGTCTATACCCTCCTGTTTGAACGTTTCCTCAATCCGGAGCGTGTGTCGCTCCCCGATATCGACATGGATTTTTGCATGGATCGCCGGAGCGAGGTGATCAATTACGTCGTCGACAAGTACGGTTCCGATCACGTCGCTCAGATCATCACGTTCGGGACGCTCGGTGCCAAGGCTGCGATTCGAGATGTCGGCCGCGTGCTGGAAATGCCCTACGCTGAAGCCGACAAAGTGGCTAAACTCGTTCCAAACCAGTTGAATATTACCCTTCAGCAGGCGCTCGATACAGAGCCCCGGCTCCGTGAGCTGGTTGAAACCGATGCCAAGGTCAAGGAACTGATGACGATTGCCCAATCACTGGAAGGCTTGGCACGACATGCTTCAACTCATGCCGCCGGCGTGGTGATTTCTGAAGGTCCGTTGACGGACCATGTCCCTCTCTATAAGGGCGCGAATGAAGAAATCGTGACGCAATATTCGATGGGGGATGTCGAGAAGATCGGCTTGGTGAAATTCGACTTTCTCGGCCTCAAAACCCTGACCATGATTCGGCGCGCGGAGACACTCATTAACGAAGGCCATCCCGGTCAACCGCCGCTGGCTATCGATCAAGTGCCGTTCGATGACCCCAAGACGTTTGCGCTGCTGTCATCAGGAAAGACCACCGGAATCTTCCAGTTGGAAAGTTCCGGTATGCGTGACCTGCTCACTGGTTTCAAGCCGGATCGATTCGAGGACATTATCGCCATCATCGCCCTCTATCGTCCAGGCCCAATGGACCTGATTCCGGATTTCATCAAACGTAAACAGGGGAAAATCCCCATCACATACGAAACTCCAGAATTGGAGCCGATCCTGAAGGACACTTACGGCGTCATCGTCTACCAGGAACAGGTTATGGCGATCGCCAACACAGTCGCAGGATTCTCCCTCGGACAAGCCGACATTCTCCGGCGGGCCATGGGAAAGAAGAAGCCCGAGGAAATGGAGAAGCTGCGCGTCAAATTCCTGGATGGTGCGAAGAAGAAAACAATTGCGGAAAAGAAAGCCGAAAAACTCTACGAGCTGATCCAAAAGTTCGCCGGTTACGGGTTCAACAAGTCACATGCCGCAGCCTATGCCGTGGTCTGCTACCAGACCGGCTACTTGAAGGCCCACTATCCGACTGAATTCATGGCGGCGCTTATGACGAGCGACATGGGTAATACCGACAAGATCGTCGGCTACTTCACCGAATGTCGCGACCTCGGGATCAAAGTGTTAGGTCCCGACGTCAACGAAAGCCGGAAGAACTTTGCGGTAGTCGACGGTGCAATTCGTTTCGGGCTTGCGGCAATTAAGAACGTCGGGGAAGGGGCGGTTGATTCCTTGTTGGCGATCCGATCCGAAAGTGGTCCCTTCAAATCGTTTTTCGACTTTTGCCGCCGTGTCGATCTGCATAAGGTGAACAAGCGGATGCTGGAAGGGCTGATCAAAGCGGGAGCTTTTGATTCTCTCGGCGCAAAGCGCGCACAGTTAATGGCCGTGTTGGATCAGGCACTCGAGGATGGAGCTGCCGCACAGCGGGAACGAGAACTGGGCCAGACGAGCATATTCGGCGACGATCCGTCCGTCATCGGGAACGGAGCCCATCTTGCCGAACCATCGTTCCCGGACATTCCCGAGTGGGATCAAGCCGATCGGCTCAAATACGAGAGAGAGCTGACCGGATTTTATATCACGGCCCATCCCCTCGCCCGATACGAAGCCACAATTCATGCCCTCTCAACCGCAACTACGATCGGGCTCTCTGAACTCTCCGACGGCAAAGAAGTCAAGCTCTGCGGGATCATCGCTGCGGTCAAGTCGATGCTGACGAAGAAAGGTGACCGTATGGCATACCTCACGTTGGAAGATCTTCACGGCACCACCGAGGTGATCGTGTTTCCCGACTTGTATAAATCCGCCGGGGATCTGATCGCTCCTGAACGGCTTATCCGTCTTACTGGAACAATCGATCGGGGTGACAAGGGAACAAAAATACGCGGGAGTAAGATCGAGCCCCTTGCGGACGTTCAAACGCAGTCCATTAAACGGATTCACATCAAGCTAATAGACCGCCCGGAAGTTACGGATCAATTACCGAGACTGCTCGCCGTCTTTAAACGGCATCCAGGCAATACGTCAATTTCTTTGAGCTTCCGTGCGAACGAAGGTTTGGAAGCGGTGACGGCCCCTCTCCCTAATCTGGCCGTCACTGCCTCTGAACACTTCGTATCGGAAGTTGAAGAAGTGCTAGGCAAAGGGGCCCTTTCTCTGGTATCGTAACGCTACGTAGACGGGGTGGGCAGCTTCTCCTCCTCCCCTTGAGAAAACTCTGATTCACAGTCTTATGCGCGATTACCTCGAGTTTGAAAAACCGCTGCGTGAGATCGAAGAAAAGATCGAAAAGCTTGCAGCGGCGGGCAGCAGCAAATCCAGTGCTCAGGATGAGATCCGCAAGCTTCGAATGAAGCTTGCACAGTTGGAGCACGAGCTCTACGGAAACCTGAGCCCTTGGCAGCGCACCCAACTGGCCAGGCATCCCCAACGTCCCAGCACGCTCGATTACATCGGCGAAATCTTCCGCGACTTCCTGGAACTTCACGGAGACCGTTCTTTCGGCGATGACCGGGCCATCGTAGGGGGATTCGCCAATTTCAACGATCGATCCGTGATGGTTATCGGCCACCAAAAAGGGAAGACGCTGAAAGAGCGGATGCAGAGAAACTTCGGGATGCCGAATCCGGAAGGCTACCGGAAGGCATTGCGATTGATGAAGATGGCTGAGAAATTCGGCCGGCCGATCGTGACGTTTATTGACACACCGGGGGCCTATCCTGGAATCGGCGCAGAAGAGCGCGGGCAGGCGGAAGCCATCGCAAGAAATCTCCTGGTGATGTCCCGCCTGAGAGTGCCGATTATTTCCATCGTTATCGGTGAAGGCGGCAGCGGCGGTGCCTTAGCACTTGGTGTGTCAGACCGCCTCTTGATGCTGGAGCATGGCGTCTATTCTGTTATCTCTCCAGAAGGCTGTGCCGCCATCCTCTGGGATGATCCCGCCAAGGTGCCGGACGCAGCTGCCGCCTTAAAAATGACCGCCCAGGACCTGATGGACTTGAAGATCGTTGATGAACTGATTTCCGAGCCTCTCGGCGGTGCACATCGAGAACCCAAAGCGATGACGCAGAGAGTCGCGAAGAGCCTGAGCAATCAACTCTTCCAGCTGAACGACCTGTCTTGTGAACAACTCCTCGCTCAACGCGATCAGAAATATCGGCGAATCGGAGCAGTCAGCGGTCTTAATCCCGTCTCCAACTAGGTTTACGCCGGGTCCCCCCTACCCGTGTTTCACTGTCTCCTTGAGCCACGACATAGCGCCAATTCCAGCTGCCCGTCCTGTCGCAAGACAGGCTGTAAGGAGGTAGCCGCCGGTTGGGGCTTCCCAATCCAGCATCTCACCGGCGCAAAAGATGCCTGGGAGATCTCGAATCATCAGTCGTTCATCCAGTACTCCGAATCTCACACCTCCAGCTGTGCTGATCGCTTCCTCGACCGGTCGAGATGCCACCAGGCGAAGGGGCAACCGTTTGATGGCTGCGGCCAGTCGAGCAGAGTTGGAGAAGTCTTCCTTGTCCAGTACTTCGCGAAGCAGTGCCGACTTCACACTGTCGAGGTGAACGCGACGTTGGAGATGGGAAGCGATCGTACGTTTGCCGCGTGGCCGTGAAAGTTCCCGGATCAGTCCCGGCAGATCTCGATCAGGGGCTAGATCCAGCCAGACCGTCGCCGAGCCGCTACGTTGGATCTCATCTCGAATCGAAGCAGACAGGCTGTAAATCGGCCCGCCTTCGACTCCGGCCTCCGTGATCACGAATTCACCTTGCTGCTTGCTCTCCCTACCCTCGTCATTCCCGGCGGTCACTACTACCGACTTCACAGGACAGCCAGCGAACTTCTTACGGACATGATCACTCCATCCGACGTCGAATCCGCAATTGGCCGGACGCAGCGGCGCGACTGACACACCTTTCTGTTCAAGGACGGGAACCCAGGAGGCATTCGAGCCGGTCTTCGGCCAGCTGGCGCCGCCTAAGGCGAAGATCGTGGCATCTGGTCTGGTCACAACCTGTCCATCGCCGGTCTCGAAGCGGAGCTCCCCTCGATCGGTCCACCCGGTCCATCGATGGCGCACGTGTATGCGGACACCGCTTAGTCGCAACCGGCGCAACCAGGAGCGCAGTAACGGAGCGGCGTTCATGTCCGAAGGAAAGACTCGGCCGGATGAGCCGACGAACGTTCGTATGCCAAGCTCATGAGCCCATTTCCTGATGG
>NZ_CDLUDY010000194.1:0-7627 GCF_975968855.1 Petrachloros mirabilis | reverse complement strand
TTTGGCCGGCGGTCATGGGAACGTAGCCAGCTCGGGTGATGATCTCCCGTCCCTCTTTGCTATGCACAAAGGAGAGGAAGGCTGCAGCGAGGGGTCTCAGCTCGCCGTCCGGGACTTTGTTGATGTAAAGAAATATGGGTTGGCTCAAGGGGTAACGATCGCTAACGATATTCTCATATGTAGGAAGAATGGCCTGATCCCCCTCCTCGATCGCGATTGGCACGACACGAACTGACGTAGTATTGGACCCGACGCCGGCGTATCCGATGGCCGAGGGGTCCTGTGCGACCGCCACCACTGTGGAGGCAGAACCAGGCTGTTTTAGGACGATACCCTTCTTGAAATTTCGATTTGACAATATGGAGCTTGCAAAAAAGGCTTCAGCGTAGTGTTTGGTACCATCACCAATCAGATGAATTTGCTCAGACGAATTTTCCCATCCCCACACCCCAAGATCTTGCCATGTCGAAGCCGAATCATTTCCCGGTTTAGATCCGTTGCCAAACAGTTTGTCTAGTTGTGACACGGTCAGGTAGGGCAAAGGATTCTCACCATTGACGTAGAAAGCAATGGCATCAACGGCCAAAATGATTCTCAGAGAGAGATAACCATGGTAGCTCTCAAAGCGAAACAGTTCTTCTTCGGTCAGAGGCCGAGAGGAGGCGAGAATCTTGACCTGGCTTGCGCCTTGAGTGCCTTTTGCACGTGCCTTGTCGCCTCGTCGCTGAAAAGACAGGTCGAACTGAAACTCTCGAATCGCAGCTTGCAACCTGACGTCTTCGATTGCGATATGAACGTCGGGGTAAATCCTCATGAACTGGAAAGCCAATCTGTTGAGCAAAGGATACAGATCGGCAGACCCTGCGATGCTAAGCCGGCCTTCGAGCTCATCATAGAAGCAGTTACAAAAGCTGTGTTCTGGGTTAATGGTCGATCTATGTGAATGTGAAACCTCGTCGTGGTTCGCCGCTGCAATTTCTGGACGAATGGCAAGGCAGATCAGAGTCATGAGAGAGGCCAGAAAAATTTTCGCTTGCCAGCTGGGCGCCGCCATAAGTTCTCCGCAATGAGCGTTCAAGGGAATAAGGTCAAATGTGGTGATGCCAATAGTACAGGTCTGTACGTTGCTCGACGTTCGAGTGTCTTGATGGTCCTCTCGGGTGCAAGGAGGACAATCATGTTGGTGTCGCGCGAAATTGAAATAGGTTACAGAAATTTTTCAAGAAACAGATAGGTCGATATCGAAAGCAGGGCGGAAACGGGGAGGGTAACGATCCAGGCGAGAACCATATCCCGTATAGTAGTCCATTCCAGAGCTCTGGGTCCCTTTCTGAGACCTATGCCGATAATGGCCGAGCTGCTGACATGGGTCGTTGAGACCGGCAATCCTAGCCATCCGGAAGTGAGGACTAGTGTCGAAGTCGCCAGGTTGGCTGACAGTCCCTCAGTATGGTCCATGCGTGTGACTTTCTCAGCGAGCACCTCCGTGACGCGCCGGCCGCCGATGTAGCTCCCCAATCCCATGGCGAGGGCAACACCTCCGAACGCGGCCCATTTCGACGATGTGCTGGGCCAGGTAGCTGTTACCATGCCAAGCAAGACCATCGCGACTATTTTGGGAGCGTCGTTCGCGCCTCGCGCAAAGGAAGTGAGCCCGCTCGAGATCCAATGGACCGTGTCGAGCCCCACGATCCAGCCTTGGATTCCTGCACGATCACATTGTGAAGGTACCGCCACGACCGGAGAGCCGAACGACGTCGTTTGAAAGAGCGTGCGCGTCTCGCCCTGCGCATCAATCGAGACGAGGGCTCGTGGACCCGGCATCAGGCAGAGGCAGGACCCTTCCCACCGTGCAGCAGTCACGCGCATGACAGGATGTAACAGAAGGGACAACGCGAATGCGAGAAATGGACTTGCCATGAGAGGGAGAACGATCTTATGGCCGATAGCTGGCCACACAACCACCTCTCCGGAAACCCCGACCAGGCCTGTCCCGATGATGGCACCGGTCAATGCATGGGTGGTGGAAACCGGAAGGCCGGTTCGTGAGGCATAGAACACCCAACCCATCGCGCCGAGTAAGACGGCTACGGCGAAAGACGGATCAATACCCGCTTCCGTTTGAAGAAGGCCTTGGCTAAAGGTCCTGACCATTTCCCCAGAGATCATGGCTGCCGCAGCAGCTCCTGCGACAGTCCACATCGTTCCCCATATGATGGCCGCGCGATAGTGTGTGACGCCGCTACCGACCAGCGTGGCGATCGACTTCGAAACGTCGTTGGTGCCGTTGGCGTAGGCGAGGATGAAGACGAGAAGGAAGAGGAGAAATGATAATTCCATGGCCGTTATGAAGCTACGGCTCCTCCACACGAAGAACCCGAGCCGGCCGTGCAGCCGTAGCAATGGTTGCGTGTGACGATTCGGCGTCGATTGAGTCTGTCAGGATCGAAGTCTTTGATATGTGCCGGAGCTTCGTGGTCGACCGTCAGCTCCAGCATCTGATTGAAGTCGCAATCATAGAGCATGCCGTCCCAGCCGACGGAGAGGGTGTAGCGGCACATGACGCCGGCAGCCGCCGCGGGGTTGAATGCGTTCGCCAGCCGTTCCATATAGCCCTCGTAGTTGCCGCTCTCCACGAGAAACTCGAGAAATCGGCTGACCGGCATATTAGTGATGGTGTATAGATGATTGAACTCGATGCCATGCCTTGTGCGAAGCTCCTTCCGAAACTGCGCTTCGATCGCTTCTTGCTTGGGCGGAAGAAATGCTCCGACCGGATTGTGGACCAGATTGAGCAGAAGTCCGCTGTCGGGACGGCCGTAGCCGAGTTTGTTCAACAGGCGGAGCGATTGAATGGATTTTTCAAAGGTCCCCTCGCCGCGCTGTGCATCGGTTTGGGTGGCGCGGTAATAGGGGAGGGACGCGACAATTTCCACCTGATGGGCTGCCAGGAAATCCGCCAGATCTGCTTGCGAGGGCAATAGGAGCACTGACAAGTTACATCGTTCCATGACATGGCGATTAAGGCGACGGGCTTGTTCAACGAGAAAGCGGAAGTTTGGATTCAGCTCTGGCGCCCCGCCGGTGATGTCTACGGTAGGAATGTCGGTTTGCGCTAAAGCGGAGATACAGAGTTCCGCTGTCTCACGCGACATGCTCTCGGTGCGGTCCGGTCCTGCGTCCACGTGACAGTGGCGGCAGGTTTGGTTGCAGAGCTTGCCCACATTAACTTGGAAAACGGTGATTCCCGTTGCGCACAGCGGCAAGAGGCCTGCTTGCTCGAGTCTGGTTTCGAAGGGAGGAAGGGCTGTCGATTGCCCGAGAATACGGAGCTGTTCCCTTGCGGAAGCAAGGGGATTGCTTCGGCCCACTAAGGTCAGTGCCATCTCGGGTGCCTCAACAGCAGCCGCCGCTCGGTAAACAGGTCACGGCATCCCCGCTAACGGCGTCCGCCGCACGATTGATGATGGCGAAGTGCGGATGGTAGCCATTGGCTTCCAAAACGTTGACGGTTTTTGAGCATACTTCCAGGGGCACGCCGCGCCGGTAGACATGATGATCGTCGTCGGCAACCTCAAGGAACGGACCAGCCAGCAGGGCAAAGTCTCCACGCCACACACAGGGCGCTTGCAGCGGTAACACCGACCTCCATCGAGGGTCCTCTCGATCGAGCCAGCAGGGTTCCTGCGAAAGCAGGAAATAAGAGGCGAGTGGTGGCTGGTTCATGAGCGCCACCGTTTCGGAATCTACCGGCTGGGGAATGCCTCGCTGGTAACTGGTCCCTCGTTCGTCGACTACGCGGCTAAAGGGTCCGCACAGCGTCGCATAGCGGGCCATCAAAGTGGTCGTCGCCTCTTCCATTTTGTAGCCCGTCAACGTTACGGAGAAGAAATGAATCCCATCGATAACCTGCCAGGGCGAAAACTTCACGAGATGAATCCCGAGAAATCCCGCTTCGACCATTCCGGCCATGTATTCATCTAATGTGAGGGCGCCAGAGAGGCAGTCACCCCATTTCTCGGCATCATGAACCATGTACTGCGGAACCGTTTGGTCTGAGACGATATCTGAGATCGTGAATCGTCCCCCCGGTTTGGCCACGCGATACATTTCCCTGAAAACCTTCCGTTTATCCGGCGCCAGATTGATCACGCAGTTCGAAATAATCAGATCGATTGTATTGTCGTTGACCGGCATCGCGTCGGCCATTCCCTTGCGAAACTCCACATTGGACGAGGAATAGCCGAGGTTGGCGGAGACAATCGGGGCATTCCGTCTGGCGATTTCCAGCATTGTGTCGGTCATGTCGATGCCGATCACCTGACCCGTTGGTCCAACCAGCCTGGCCGCTTCAAAGCAATCGATTCCTCCACCTGAGCCGATGTCCAACACAGTTTCTCCGGGGATCACAGTCTTCAGCCCAGCCGGCGTCCCGCAGCCGTATGAAATCTTGAGGACTTCATCGGGGATAAACGACCTGAGATCGGACATGTCGTAGTTGGTCGGGCAGCACATCTGCTCACCCGCACTGGCCGCTTTGGCATAACGATCGCTGACTCTTCGAGTGATTTCATCGATTGGCATAGGGTCCTCTACAGTCTAAGAGGGTCTTTCGATTGCTCTATGTATCAATCCAGCCCTCACGGGGTCAATCGTGATCTTTGCCGTGGTCATGCACCCTCAACTTCTTGATCGAAATGGCCAAGAACAATCTGTGAGGTGGCTTACAAGGGCCCAAGATTTCTGTTGAACGGTCTACCACTTGGTAGTGTCGCTGTTTTTCAGACAATCTTACACAGGGATGGAAGAAACAGCCATGGATCGGCCTCAAATCCAGTGAGAGTTACTGGCCTCACGCGGAGGCGCTGGCGGAGACGCTGTGTGGGTATCTTTATCGTGTTTTGCGATAGAACGCGCCGCAGTCCCTCTCACCGGATGAGGTATATGCCCATGTCGGAGATTATTGCACAGGAATGGTCTTGTGGAGGAAGATACCCCGATGAATGCTGTGACCCTTCCGGCAATGAAGATGCGAGCCACGGGGGATTTGTAGCAGACAGGCGGCAATACGAGCGGTTGCAGTGAGTCGAGTGAGGAGAGAACGTAGGCTGTGACATGATGGAGCCTGCCGGAACACGTAGAAGTAAGCTCTGGTTCCTGAAGAACATTCGTCTGTTCGACGGGATCACTCCTGTAGAGATGCAGGAGATGGAACGGATCACGCGTATGGAGGCGATCAGGAAGCGGCAGCCGCTCTATCTGCCAGGAGATCCGAGCAATTATGTCTACTTGCTGAAGCAGGGGAGGGTGAAGATCGCCAGTACCGATCATCATGGCAAGGAAGTCACATTCGAGATCCTTGAGCCAGGCGATATTTTCGGGGAACTGGAAGTCCTCGAAGGGATTCCACGCGGCACGACGGCCGAGTCGCTCGACGATACGTTGATCTGTGTTATCGGGCGCGAAGATTTCGATCGGTATTTGGCCAGGCATCCTGATGTGACGGTCAAGTTGACCAAACTCATCGGTCTGCGGCTACGGAGAATTCAGAGTCGGGTCGAAGACCTGGTATTTCGTGACGTGCCCGCGCGACTTGCCCACCTCCTTTTGGAGTTGAGAAAAGAGGATGGAATACTTAAGGAAGGTGAATCTCGCCTCCGCGCCAAGCTGACTCATCAGGAGATGGCAAACCTCATTGGATGCAGCCGAGAAACAGTGAGTGCGACACTGGGATATTTTCGTGAACACGGTCTCATCCGGTTGGAAGGTCGCACCATCACGATCCTGAAACCCGATAACCTCCTGCGGATCGCGACGTAGGGCCTGTCCTGCCTGGTCGGCTCATCGTGCGCTTCGTTCCCGATATTTAGCCATGTGTCGAGCCCGCGCAGCACGGCCTCTGAAAAATCATAGACCTCGGCCAACTCGGGAGGATGTCGGTGGGAGTTCCCCTCCGCTGCCGCCCGGGTCACTGCTTTGCCGACTCCTGCCTCATTTGTTAATGCCAGTTCCAACTGCAGACAGGACCCGCACCCTTCGTGGCGGGCTGTGGTTATCCGCGCAATATGGTAAGGCTCCGCTTTGAGGACTTTCCTGAACCTAGAGACCGGTATGATCGTCATAAACATCAGAAAATGGGGCAATGACGTTCTGGCAATCTGCCGGAGGCACGAGAGCGATGTGTGGAACTTGGCTTCGGCACTCTTCAGCCTTTGCTCGATGAGCAGACGCAAGAGTTTCATCATTGGAGGTGTTCACTTCGCACGAAAGACCTTTGTGCTTGGATGAAAGGCGTACCAGGCAAACCAGAAGGCCGTCACGGAAGGGATAGGTTTCCCCTCAGCATCGATGACCGAGGCGCTCCGCGAGCGGGAATTAAATTGTATCGTGACGGTCTCCCCGTGGAGCTCATCGGTAACGGGAGAATCGGCCTTCTTGAGCTCGGTAAAAGGGTACGCTTTAACCAACCCGTTGTGCTCGATGCCCACTACCCATTCCTTGGGGTGATAGCTCGGATCGAAGTGCGTCGTGTCGAAGAATAAATCGGGGTTCTCCGCATATTCTGTATAGGGGTCTCGTTCGTAGTTCCGAATCGAGCCGGTCTTTGTCGAGAGAACGAGAGTGTCCGGGTGTGTCATCCGCCAATCAGCCCACGTGGTATGTTCCAGGAAGATCGGTCTAAGTGTTTCTCCGGTGAGCGGGCCGGCCACCGCCCGCATCCCGATTTGTGACCAGAGGCTTTCGGTTTGGTGGTCGTACAAAAGCACATTGCTTTGATAGATAAGTCCTGAGACCCCGAACGTACGTCGAACGCCCGAAACATGCGCGTCGAAAGCGATCCCGGTTCCGCAGAGCGGACAATACGTGATAAGTACCTCCTTCCCATCGACGACATCGTTGACGACTTCATGCCAATTCAAAATCTTGATGGGATACGCCTTCGACGTGTTTCGCAGGCTCAACCCGAGCACCCGATCATGATCCTCGAGATAGGGGGCGTCATTTGCCGAGACGAATCGAGGCGAGAGGATGGCAGGGATTCCGTCCTTGATTGGTCCTCCTTCTACAATCTGTTCGAGCGGGACGATATGACGCCTCAGATCGAACTCCGATTTTGCGTGCCTTCCAAATCCCAGCCATGCTGCGAGGACGAGTAAGGCACCGCCGCCGACGAGCAAGGTCCATCGCCAGCGAGGCGAAAGGAGGCGTGCCCGCAATGAAGGGCCGTGTTGTAGGGTGCCCTGATCAGGTGTCGGTTGAATATCATTCATTGAAACAATAGTAGTCGAATCTTCCCGACCGGTCTGTAAGCAAGCTCACAGGGGCAAGAAACCGTGCTGTGTGATTGGCTTGAATGTCTTGTAATCGAGCCATGATCTCCCCAGAATGCCGTTTATGGAATTGATTCGAGGACTTACCCTTGACCATCTCAAAGGAGACCTCTACGGGGGGCTCGTGGCGGCTGTGGTGGCCCTGCCGCTCGCCTTGGCCTTCGGGGTAGCTTCCGGTGCCGGCGCTGCCGCTGGATTATACGGGGCGATTTATGTCGGCTTGTTCGCTGCTCTGTTCGGTGGAACTCCCGCGCAGGTGTCCGGCCCGACCGGTCCGATGACGGTTGTGATGGCTG
>NZ_CDLUDY010000193.1:0-4874 GCF_975968855.1 Petrachloros mirabilis | reverse complement strand
GTTTGCCACGCCGATCAATCAACGACCGCTCGAACTCGGAGCGGATCTCGTCCTTCACAGCGCCACGAAATACCTCGGGGGGCATTCTGACGCGCTGGGGGGCGTGGCGGTTGGTTCGAAGAGGTACGTGGATCGTCTTTTCAGCTATCGGGAAATCAACGGCGCATCGCTTCATCCTGAGGCCGCTTTCCTGCTTTCGAGGGGAATGAAGACGCTCGAGCTTCGAGTGGAGCGGCACAACTTGAATGCCCTCGAGATTGCGACGTTTCTTGAGTCTCACGGGGCGGTGAAGGCCGTCTTCTATCCCGGGTTGAAGTCCCATCCCGGTCATGAGATCGCCCGAACCCAGATGCGGGGATTCGGTGGGGTGCTTTCCTTTGAGCTCAAGGGCGGATCTGATGCCGTCCGTCACTTTCTGCCCCGTTTGCGGTTTGCCCATAGAGCGGCGAGCCTGGGATCTGTCGGAACTCTTGTTGGGCCTCCATCGACCACGAGTCATGTTGAGCTGAGCCTGAAGGAAAGGGCTGCGGCGGGGATCCCAGAAGGGCTCATCCGGTATTCTGTCGGAATCGAAAACGTTGAAGACCTGATCGACGATCTGAAGGTAGCCCTGGAGGCCGAACCGACGTAGGGCGCGCTCTTGTTCGTACGATCCCGTTTCCTTCACACCACCAACCAGGGGAGACCCATGGCAAAGCAGATCTATGTCAATCTATCGGTCAAAGACTTGAAACGGTCGATGGATTTCTTCTCCGCACTGGGGTTTTCGTTCGAACCGAAATTCACAAATGACAACGCCGCCGCCCTGATCATTGGCGAGAACATGTATGCCATGCTCCTGGTCGAGGAGTTCTTTAAGCGATTTACGACGAAAGACATATGCGACACGACGAAGACGAAAGAAGTGATCGTTGCCATCTCGGTCGACAGCCGCACCGAGGTCGACGAGCTCGTCAAGAAAGCGAAGGCCGCCGGCGGAACGATCCCGCGTGAAGCAGAAGACCATGACTTCATGTACGGCCACGCCTTCGAGGATCTGGATGGTCATGCCTGGGAGCCGTTCTGGATGAAACCACAATCTTGAACCGCAGGATCCACGCGGGGGTACGCATTCAGAACCGCAACAACATCGGGAGGACGACATGCAATACCTAGCTTTTGGACTCGTTGCTGGAGTACTTGCGGGACTATTCGGCATCGGAGGCGGTGTTGTCATTGTCCCGGCCCTCATTTTAATCGCGAAGTTTCCACCGCAGAAGGCCACGGGGACATCACTTGCTGCGCTGCTTCTGCCGGTGGGCATCCTGGGTGCCTGGAAATACTATAGCCAAGGGAACGTTGACATCAGAAGTGCGCTCCTGATTGCGCTTGGACTTCTTGTTGGGGCATACTTCGGTGCTGAGATTGCGCTTGGCCTGCCAGCCCGGGATCTCCAACGGCTCTTCTCGGTGTTCTTAGCGGCGATTGCAGTATACTTGTGGTGGTCGGCGTAGGGGCTCAGGGGGGACAATGCGCAACGTCGTCTTCCTGCTGGGCCATGATACGATCATCGCCAGCACATGCAGGCGAATCTGTGGTGTCCCGCAAGAAGGAATCGGCGACATAGATCCCTTGTGCGAGCCTTAGAGGCTTCGTACCAAGGAGTGACGATGACGGCAAACGGCCCGGATCAGTGATTGCTCCTGACCCGGGCCGCTCGCGAGTGCTACTGCCCCCTGCTAATCAACCCGCCGCGCAGCAACCCCGTAGTTGACATTTTCCTTCACCCACCGGAAAAAGCTCTCCTGCTGGGCAATCGGCTTGTCAGGCAGATAGATCGTCGGCTCCTTCCACGAGACCATCACTTCGGCGTCCTGCGTCCAGACCTTCACGCGAGATCGTGGGACCCTCGTCTGCCACTTGTTGCCAACATCTGCCGTCGTATACAGGAGCCTCACGGTGATGTTTCGCGAGAGGGTCTCGAGAGGTTTGAACTGGATGCTCCTGAAGTCAGTTTCTCCCGCCTTTTTGACGTCAGGACGACCGTCGGAGACCATCACGATGGAGATGGGCCGCAGGATGAGCTTCCTGTTCCGTACCATCAATGCAATCTGTTCAAAGAATGCATTGTAATCCGTGTAGGGATTCTCGACACCTTGCGGGAAGATTTCACGGAGTTTCGCCGCGATCTCCTCGATGCTTTTATCCTCAAACGTCTGTTTGGGGAAGAAGGTCTTGGGGTCGTCGGCATCTGCGCCGCCGATCGAGCTCACAAAAAGAACGTTCGGTTCTTCGAGCCCGCCAAGTCCATTGATGTGCGCGTACAGATAGCGTGCCAGAAAATCGATGGCATCGTCGTAATAGCCGCTGTTCATGAATGATCCGCTAATATCCACACCGACAAACATCGAGAGACGGGGATTATCAGGTCCACTGTCACAGGATGCTGCGATAAGGGAAAGAAGCAGGACGGCTGTTCGTAGTGATCGTCGCATTGGTTCCTCCTTCCCTTAGGCTTCCTGGGCAGCTGTGGCTTTGGATGAAATAGTCTCCTGGCCGTTTCTGGCTTTCATCACGGCGTCGATGCTCGTGAAGGGGAGCTCGAACAGGTGCTTTCCGCTGACCAAAAGGGAGAGAAAATTGATCGTTGCCGCAACCACCTGAAGCGGGGGCAGCATGAAAGCAGCAAGGAGCTCGTCTCCCTTGGCCTTTGCCCAATCGGATTCCTGCTTGACTTTTTCAATGAAGGACGAGGAAAAAGCCTCCATCTGCGTGACGACGCGTTCTCCGGCTGGCTGTGTTCCCAGGCCCTTCCCCTGAATGATCGACAGGATGGTTGGGGTGCCGTGGGCGGCGAACAGGAACCACGACAGGCTACGGATCCCAAACCACGCCATGCACGCAATCGCAAGGGTCCAGAAGACACCGAGCTCAAAGCCCTCGCTGTACTGGGCGAACCAGGGAACAAGAGAATCCACGAACTCTCGGTACAGGAAGAACACTTCGACGAAGAGCACCACCACTTCGATCACACCGATACCGGCAATGAAGTAGAAGTTCTTGCTCTTCACGGCATCGACCAGGTTGGACAGCACAGCATAGCTTCCCAGGACGATGAAGAACAGGAACAGATACAGCGGAATCTTCAGCATGTATCCCGAGAGCTGCTCACCGGTGATGTTCGACAGTGTGTCTGCCACAAGCGGGGCCACGACGTACGTGAAGATGAGAGCCTCGATCAAGCACCAAAAGATCGTCAAAAACACGGCGATCCAGGGCACCGGGGAGCTGACGACGCTCTGTCCGGCATTTCGGATAAGTCGGAACGGAAGAAGCAGGAGCTCCTGGATAATTGACCAGAGGCCAAAAAAGATCATCTTGAGCATGCCCAGGAGTGCCCAGGTGAACGTCACGAGAAATTTGAACACGCCGCCCCAGAAGGCGACGATCGACTTGCCCAGATCCCACCAGGTGAGAAAGAGCAGGGTCACGAACCCCTTTCGCTTGCCGCGAAAGACCACAGTCACGACCGAAGGAATCGTGAGCCAGCTTGCGGCAATCACTGCGCAGGCGGGTAGCAAAAGAAACACCCGCTTGGCGACCATGATCCAGAGGTCATCTTCGGCCCCCCAGGCAAAATCAACGAATGCACCCTGGAAGAACGTCGGAAACAGGAGTACGGACAGGATAACGCGGACGATGCTGGTTGTTTCGATGAGCATGGGAGATCCTCCTGAAGCTGGGTTTCCGCATGACCATCGCGCGGGAAAACGGAAGGGGCTTTTGGCCACCGTGGGGAGCGATGGTCTGTTCCTTATGGTTAGCCAACGGATCCCACTGTTACCGTGACACGGGTCAATTTTTGGAACATGAGAGGGTAAGACTCGAACGAATGTCACACTGTCTCGATTTGAGCTTTCACTCACATATCACTACCATTGACGTACGTGATTGTGCATTCTCGAAAGGATACACCTCATGACATTTGAATCCATCAACCCCACGACGGGAAAACCGATTCAGACGTACACGGGGATGAACCCCAAAGAGGCCTCTGCAGTAGTCGATGCTTGCCACAAGGCCTTTCTGGAATGGAGAAAGGTGAGTTTCCCCGAACGAGCGCAGCTCATCAAGCGAGCAGCGCAGATACTGCGCGAACACGCGATGGAATATGCGACCCTGATGACCCGCGAAATGGGAAAGCCGATCAGCGGTGCTCTTTCCGAGGTCGAGAAGTGCGCATGGGTGTGCGACTACTACGCGCAGAACGCTCAAGAATTCCTAAAACGGGAGATCGTCGAAACTGACGCCGCGAAGAGCTTTGTGACATTTCAGCCAATCGGCGTAGTCCTTGCCATCATGCCCTGGAATTTCCCCTTCTGGCAGGTTTTCCGGTTCGCTGCGCCGGCTCTCATGGCAGGAAACGGGGGAGTGCTGAAGCACGCATCGAACGTCCCTGGCTGTGCCCTGGCAATAGAAGACGTATTCGTAAAAGCAGGGCTTCCAAAAGACATATTCCGTGCGGTGCTGGTCTCGAGCAAAGAGGTCGACGCCGTCATCAGTCATCCCTACGTGCGCGCCGTTACCCTCACGGGAAGTACACCAGCAGGTAAAGCTGTCGCGAGAAAAGCAGGAGAGCTGCTCAAGAAGACAGTGTTGGAGCTCGGTGGAAGTGATCCGTATGTGATTCTTGAAGATGCTGATCTGGACTCTGCAGTGGCAGCCTGCGTTACGGGACGGCTGATCAACTCAGGGCAGAGCTGCATCGCTGCAAAGCGATTCATCGTCGTTGAGGCTGTGTTGGAACGATTCACGAAGAAATTCGTGGAAGGCATGAAGTCCCAGAAGGTTGGCGATCCTATGGAGAAGGATACAGTGGTCGGTCCACTGGCAAG
>NZ_CDLUDY010000192.1:0-10439 GCF_975968855.1 Petrachloros mirabilis | reverse complement strand
GTACGGTGTTGTTGTCTTATGGCCCGATCGGCAAGGAAAGTTCCAAAGGGACGTACAAGCAATACGGCTATGGGTCGCCGGTCAAGATAACGTTTCAGGTCGGCCGCTCCAGACGATCCGCCGTCCTTGAGACCATGAGTCCAGGTCCATTCGGCCACGAGCATATGGCTGACCGGGCACAGGCGATTCTCTGGGATTACGACTCCTACGGCCGGTTGCCCCGCCATGTGACCGCGCTTGACGTCGGAGCCTTTACCTCGTCGCAGGAACTATTCTCAGTTGCTCAAGCCCGGGAATTTTTTGTCCTCACGCAATGGACGGAGGGGGCGAGTTACCATGAGGATCTCCAGCGCCTGGTCAAGGGAAATTCCCTGCGGGCCCTCGACCGGCGGCGCACGAAAGCCATGGCGGCTTATCTCGCTCAGATCCATCGGAAGAAACGCCGCGATTCGGATCTCTATCGCCGGCGCCTGCGTGAATTGATCGGTCACGGTGAATGCATTATGGGGCTGACCGATAGCTATCCCGCACGCTATGGATTTATCAAGGAAGACTTGCTCCGGAACGTTGAAGAATCGTGCAACCGCTGGCGATGGCAGTTGCGGGGGGAGGCAGGCCGGCTCTCGCAGGTCCATGGCGATTTCCACCCCTGGAACGTGCTGTTTCGAACGGGAACCGATTTTTCCGTCCTGGACCGGTCGCGCGGCGAGTGGGGAGAACCGGCCGACGATGTGACGTCAATGACTATCAATTATCTGTTTTTTTCGCTCTGCCGATGGGGCGAAATGCGCGGACCGTTTGAGGTCCTCTTTCGTTTGCTGTGGGACACATATGTCGAGGCAAGCGGCGACGAGGCCGTGACCAGAACAGCCGCCCCGTTCTTTGCTTTCCGCGGGTTGGTCTTGGCCAGTCCGGTCTGGTATCCGAAGCTGCCGATAGAGGTGCGTCGAACCATCTTCCGGTTCATGCAGAATGTGCTGGATGAGCCGCGGTTCGATCCAGCGCTCGTCAATGAGTATTGCACCGCATAGCGGCAGGCTCGAGATAGGCAGCCCCTGTCCAGAAATCAGATGCTATACCCTTTGCCCTTAGCCTCGTGCCTCTAGCCTGGGTTGTGAAATGACACGGCACCGAGCCTTCGCCCTCTGGATCACCGGCCTGCCTGCTTCTGGCAAAAGCACAATTGTCGCGACGTTACGACCTCAATTGGAAGCCCTGGGTCTCAGAGTAGAGGTGCTGGAATCAGACGCTGTCAGGCGGATACTCACTCCCGAGCCGACCTATTCTCAACAAGAGCGGGATCTCTTCTATCGCGCACTTGCGTACATGGGGCAACGCCTCGTGGCACATGGAGTCACGGTGATTTTTGACGCGACGGCAAGCCGCCGGGCGTATCGCGATTATGCGCGAGCCGAAATCCCTCGATTCGCGGAAGTTGCGATCGATTGTCCACTTGAGATCTGTATGCAGCGGGATCGAAAAGGAACCTATCAGAGGGGACTGCGAGGTGAATCCGGTACCGTGCCGGGTTTGCAGGTCCCCTACGAGTCGCCTGTGAATCCAGAAATCAGGATCGACACAAGCTCCGTACAAGAAGCGCAAGCGGCGGCCAGAATACTTGAATTTGTCAAAGACAAGTTCCTCTCGTCTCACTCCTGATCATCAGTGATACACCAGGATGGGGCACGGCATCTGGTGCAACACGGCATGGGAGACACTGCCAAGCACGAAGCGTGTAACGCCCTTCCGTCCCCGTGATCCCATGATAATCAAGTCTGCTTCAAGGGCGCCGGCTTCTTTCAGAATCATGTCGACCGGCGTGCCAAGGACGGCACGCCCTCGGACTTGATATCCGAGCGCTTGCAGCTGTTTAGCCGCGTTCTCGATGAAATCCTGCGCGCCCTGGAGCGCCCGGCTCTCGAGTTGCTCGGCTGCGGCGGTTTCCACGGGCCAGGGAGGCCGTACGCTGGGGAGGACGGTGAATAGGGAGAGCTCCACTGGTTCATGAAACGGCTTCAGCTGGAGAAACCGAATCGCCGCTTCCATATCGTCGTTCCCTTGGAGGGGGAGCAGCACCTGTTTCATGGCCTTGACGGGGCCATTCACGATTAGCTTGGCGCATGGTGCTTGAGTCAGAATGCGATGAGAGACGCTTCCGAACAGTCGTTCCTTGATCGGACCGACGCCGCGCGCTCCCATCACGATGAGATCGACTCGCTCCTGCTCGGCGATAGACAGAATAATGTCAGCCGGCGATCCTAACTCGAGGTGTTTTGTCGAGGGGCCCGCGTGAAGCGGCAGGAGTGATTGGACGCGGTCGAGCAGCCGTTGGCCGTCCTCCCGCATGCTTCGCTCGAGGGTGTTGTAGAGCTCATCGGCAACTTCCGGCATCATCATCGGATAAGCTGGTCGTGGCACGTGGAGGGCATGGAGCACGATCAACTGATCCGCTCTGCTCAGGTACTTGAGCACACGGACCGCTTCATAGGAATTATCGGAGCCGTCGACGGCCAGCAACGTCTTCATCAGGAGATCTCCTTTCGCGGCGATGTCGGTTCGTGTCCCTCACGAGAAGGAAAATGGTCGAGGAACCATCCTAAAGCCTGGTCCGCGACCTGCTCGAGGGTTCCCGGTTCTTCAAACAAATGAGTCGCCCCCGGAACGATCGTCAATTTCTTGGTGCACCGGAGCAGCCGGTACGCTGCTTGATTCATCTCGATGACCGGTTCGTCGTACCCACCGACAAGTAACAATGTCGGAGCGGTGACGCTGGGAAGATATTGCTCAGCGAGGTCCGGTCTCCCGCCGCGCGAGACGACGGCTTTGACTGTGACGTGGCCACGTGCGGCGGCTTGCAAGGCGGCTCCGGCTCCGGTACTTGCGCCGAAGTATCCGAGCGGCAGATGTTTCGTGCGTGCATCTTCGGCGAGCCATGTTCCCGCCATCAGCACGCGATCGGCTAGAAGATCGATATCAAAAACATTTTTGCGGTCCGCCGCCTCGCGTTCCGTCAACAGGTCAATCAGTAGAGTGGCCACTCCGCCTTGTTGCAGATGTTGGGCGACGAAACGGTTGCGGGGGCTGAAACGGCCGCTGCCGCTCCCGTGCGCAAAGAGTACGACTCCTCTCGCATCCGGGGGAATACCCAGGGCGCCGTCGAGGGTGACACGTTCACCCTCAATGAGGACAGTTTCTTCTGCGATTCGACCGACATGGCGCTGTGTCATGGTGCCCCCGCCATTCGTTCTCCTACCAGTGGAGTACCGACGCCGCGATGCAAAGGTAGAGGGCTACGCTCACAACGTCCCGGATGACTGTGGCGACCGGCACACTGGCAAGCGCCGGATCCGTCACGAGTCGTGCGAGCTCCGTGGGGGAGATCAATCGCTGTGGCCATCATAACGCACTCTTTACGTCGATTTAACTCAATGGCAGTCCGTTGGACAGAGGAACAGAATATAGAAACCGACTGCGAGGCCTACGAGGATGGCTCCTACCAGGAGCCATTGCGGCTTGGTCATGGGCCCTCCTTGTCCACCGGGAAAACAACTTCTCCACCTGAGTACGCTCAGCAAGTCGGATGCCGGAGCGGACATGAGAGATAAAAGGTGAAAGATGGAACGAGAAGAGGCAGTTAGCGGTTTGCCGCCCTGCACTTTCTCTTTTCTGCTCATAATCTTTCACGTCTTCTGTCGCTTTTTGCGACAACGTTGAGAATTTGGCTGTAGCAGAGATCCCCTGAAAAGAGCCATCGAATTGTCGGGGGATGGCCGGTAAGAAACCGATGCCAGCAAAATCTTTGTTTCTGTATGTAACTTGGCCTTCAGCTACAAGCTCAGAACAGTTCGGGAACATGGCATTGGCCTTGCTGAGTATGAGTAGAGGTGATTGGAAGACGGTTTGGGAATGAGGTAGTTTATGGCTACACGACTCTTTCGGAAGATTCTTGTGCCGGTGGATTTCTCACCTTGCTCCAATGCGGCGTTTCGGATTGCCGTCCAAATGGCGCGGGCGTTTCAAGCGGAGCTGTTGGTGCTGCACGTGATCGACACCAGTACTGTGGCTGCCTTCAATCGATTAGGGTTGTTGGCGGTTCCTTCAGACGCAACGGCACAACGTCGCCGGCTACGTCATCAGGCCAGGCTCAATGTCAGACAATTGTTGGAGTCGCAATCGACAAAAGGCATCACGGTTTCACGGGTTGTTTCCGAAGGGGCGCCATTTGTGGAAATCGCCAAGTTCGCGCGCCAAGAGCGGATCGATTTGGTTGTCCTGGGTAGTTACGGTGGACGCTCGGAGAGCATGGAAAAGATCTTTTTCGGATCGACCGCTGAGAAGGTTGTACGGACGGCAGGTTGCGCAGTTTTGACGGTTCCCATTCCTCCGAGGAAGGAACGGAAAGACATCGTTCTATGACTCTATGACAAGGAGGCACACATGAGGCATAGTTGGGGCTGGACTGGATGGGTGGTGATGGTTGTGGTGGGCATTGTGGCGCTGTGGGGGAGCACTCCCGTCGAGTCGCAATCCGAGCAAGTCGTTGAAGTGGTGATCAAGGATTTCTCGTTTATCACCAAACAGACCCCCCTTCGGTTAGGTCTTCCCACGGTGATCAAGGTTGTCAATGAGGACGGCGAACGGCACGATTTCGGATCTGTGATGTTCGAAGGCATTCCGACAAGGATCGAAGAAGACGGGGTCATTGTATACGGAAGGGGAGTGGGTGGCGTCATGCTCGATCCCAAGAAGGGTGCGACGATTCGATTCAACATGGAGCGACCCGGACGCCACACGTTTCGCTGTTCGATCCATCCGAACATGAAAGGCGAGTTGTTGTTACTGAGTGCGGAAGCTGTATGACGGCGGACAAGGGGCGCAAGACAGACATTAGGTAAGATGGAGAACAGTGGGCCTCCAGCCATTTGAGAGTCAGTGACTATGGCCAGTTCAATTAACAAGCTGCTGCTGGCGACGGATTTTTCCGGTTGGGCAAACCGCGCAGAAGAATATGCCTGTACCTTGTCCGCTTCCTGGCACGCGCATCTCACGGTCATGACCGTTCTGGAGTTTCCACCGGGATTGAATCCGGATTATCCGGTTAACCAGCGTTATCTGACGGACCGGACAAAAGAAGCCACAGAACAACTCGCGGAGTTCAAACAGCGTGCATCGGAGAAGGGAATTGCGGTGGCGACACGAATTGTTACCGGAATTCCCAGCGAGGAAGTCACTGCAGTAGCCCGAGACGAAGGGTTCGACTTGATCGTTGTAGGGACCAAAGGCAAAACAGGGCTGGCTCATGTCTTGTTGGGGAGCACGGCGGAGCGTGTGATTCGCATGGCCCCTTGTCCGGTTCTCGCGGTGCATGAAATGAAAAAAGAGGAGATTGTGGCGGAGCAGGGCAATATCGGCATCAACCGCCTGCTTGTCCCCGTCGATTTTTCCGATTGCTCGTTGGACGCCCTGGAATATGCTGCTGTCGTTGCCAAGCAGGCCAAGGCTTCGATCGATCTGCTCCACATTCTCGAGCCGGTATCCTACGGGTTGGATTTTACGCTCATCCGTTCCGAGGAACGTGCGAAGCATCGTCAGAGGCTGACCGCAAGGCTCGAAGAATTGTCGGCCGCCCTTTCTGCGGCTGGCATTGCAGCCAAGAGTCATGTGCGCGGTGGCGTACCGTCCGATTCTATTCTCGATGACGCGCGAAAATTCTCGTGTGACGCAATCGTTATGGGAACACACGGTCGCCGCGGGCTGTCGCACGTGATGGCCGGCAGTGTGACCGAAGCGGTGCTCCGTCGGGCGGATCGTCCCGTGTTGACGGTCCGTAGTCCGAAATTCGGTCCGGACCACCGCCGGGTGGTTGCCCTTCGAACCAGCTAAGCCATGAACCTTTAACCCAGGAGCAGGAGATGAGTGTGGTGGCAAAAAAAGGAAGCAAGGCGAGAAAACAAGCAGCTCCTCCGAGCGCGCTGCAAAAGCCGATTGAATTGCCCGAAGGTACGTGGGAACGCATCAGGGCCAAGGCCCACGAGCTCTGGGAGGCGCGGGGACGCCAGGGGGGGGAAGAGCTGAGAGATTGGCTCGAAGCGGAAGAGATCGTAATGGAAGAAATTCATGAAGCTCGGGAGTGAAAAGACGGCTGGTTTCTGGACCCCATGTCCGCCCGCTCTCGATGCCGTGCTTGCCCGGCTTGAACGGCTCGCACTCAAACCGCAATTCGCCTTTCAGCGCGAGCTGGCCCTGGCGAAGGCGCTCAAACCATATTTAGAAGGCGGAACAGGACGAATCGTCGCTCCGCTTCCGCAAGAGTCGGAGCTGGCGCGATTGTCGCTCTTCTGCGATTTTTATCCGGAAGACGGGCAGCTGACGTTGATCGAACAGTTGCGGGACATCATTACTGAACACATCCCGAACGAAGAACGGGTGTGGCTTGATCCGCTCAAACATTCCTATCAGGACCTGCTGGAGTTGACCGGCATCTCCAAAGCGGATGGGACCTTGACACTCAAGTCGATCGGCGACGGGACGACATTTACCGTCCCCGGTGGAGAGTTTGCCAACGTTTTCACTACAGGACACGTATTGCTCACGCGTGTGATTCGGGATCCGGAAGATTCCGAATCGGGAAAGGGCCAGCTGGCGGGGTGCGGAATTGTGTTGGCTCCTTCCGATGCCAGGACCCTGTACGAGGAGACGAGAGAATGGGAGCAGCGCATGGAAATGTCTTCCGGCTCGCTTGTGTTGGGCGAGTGGCAGGAATTCGCAAAACGCTTCGGCCACATCATCCTCTGGAATTTTGCCGAGATGCGGTTTGCCGCGTTGGTGGATGCAGTTGTTCATATTCAGTACCGCAATGCAGACGGCCAGCCCTATCTATATGCCGTGGCGCTCTATGATCAGCACGAGTATCGGCTGTTTGCCGATGGGATCGCCGAGATGAAGGAATTTGTACCTGAGGAGGGAGGTTTGCAGGGATCGAAGCAGGACGCCGCTCGGACGTGGATTCAGCGCGAGATGGCAGGGAGCCAACGGGGAGTCGTGGCGAGAGTGACGCTCACCACTTCCCAGTTGATCGTCGAGTGTGATAGTCCGGATCGGCTCGATACCCTGAAACATCAACTTGCGGCTTCGTTCGGGTTCTCGCTCCATTTTCGCGGCGAGACGATGACCCCGCCGGCCCGACAGCTGTCGGTCGAGGAGCTGATGTCCGACGAGCCGATGACGGTGGTCGTCACGCCGCAAGAGGATCGGGCGTTGCTCAACTCGTTTCTGGAAAAGGCCTATTTAGAATGGTCGGATCAACCGCATCGGCTGTTGAGCGGACAGACGCCTCGCCATGCCGCTGCGTCTGCGGCTATGCGCGCAAAGGTCGGGGCATTGATCGACGAGATGGAATGTCATGATCCCGGAGTGCATCGATTCGGCAAGCCGGCCTTCACCTATAATACTCTTCGCGGACATATCGGTCTGGATGAAGTGCCGGAATGACAGGCGCATCGCGTTCGTGGCTCACCTAGGTTCTTGAGTCCTGTCGTCCGTTCCGCTGCTCACAGGCAACCTCTCGAAACGGTGGTGTGAAAATGCCCATGGAAACGAAAACAGAGCAGCCAAAGCCGATTACGCTGAGCGTAATCAAAGCTGACATCGGCGGCTGGGTCGGCCATTCGGCGATTCACCCGGCCTTGATCGAGTCGGCGCAAGAGCGGTTCGCAAACGCCAAGACAAGCGGCCTGATCGTCGACTACCACGTGTCGGCCTGCGGTGACGACTTGCAACTTATCATGAGCCATCGCCATGGGGTCGATCATGAAGAGATCCATCGTCTGGCCTGGGAAACGTTCGAAACAGGAACCGGCGTGGCAAAAGACCTTCATCTCTACGGGGCAGGACAGGATCTTCTTTCCGATGCCTTCAGTGGAAACGTGAGGGGCCAGGGTCCAGGAGTAGCGGAGATGGAGTTCATCGAGCGAAAATCCGAACCGGTGCTGATTTTCATGGCTGATAAGACCTCAGCCGGTGCGTGGAATCTTCCTCTGTACAAGATGTTCGCCGATCCCTTTACGACGGCCGGTCTGGTTATTGCCCCGGCCATGCATCAGGGGTTTCGATTCGAAGTTCACGATATCTGCGAGCATAAGAAAATCACGTTCGATTGTCCGGAAGAGCTGTACGACATGCTGATGTTCATCGGTGCGCCGGGGACGTACTCGATCAAGTCGGTCTTTTCACGCGCCGATGGAACGATCGCCGCTGCCTCGTCAACCGAACGGCTCTCTCTGATCGCCGGGAAATATGTGGGTAAGGACGATCCCGTGATGATCGTCAGGGCGCAGCAAAATTTCCCTGCCGTCGGCGAAGTGCTGGAACCTTTTCGTTATCCCTGGATCATCGAGGGCTGGATGCGGGGATCTCATCACGGCCCGTTGATGCCGGTTTCGGTGAAGCAGGCCACGCCGACCCGCTTTGACGGCCCTCCGCGCGTGGCCTGTTTGGGGTTTCAACTGGCGGACGGGCGTTTGGTCGGACCGCGGGATATGTTCGAGGATCCGTCGTACGATGAGGCCAGGCGGGATGCAAATCGGATCGCCGATTTCCTTCGGCTGCACGGCCCCTTCGAGCCGCACCGGTTGCCTCTCGATGAAATGGAGTATACAACTATGCCGCAGATCATGAAGAAACTGGAAAAGCGCTGGGCCAAAGTATAACCGCGAGGAAGGGATCGAGATGAACATGCAACGGGCGACTGTCGGTATTCTCGTCGGGGGTGGTCCAGCCCCCGGCATCAACAGCGTAATCAGCGCGGTGACGATCCGCAGCATTCTTGGGGGCTGCGACGTCGTCGGCATTCTCGACGGGTTCAAGTGGCTGATGGAAGGGAGTGCCGGGCGTGCGAGACCTCTCTCAATCGAGGAAGTCAGCCGCATTCATTTTCAGGGAGGCTCCTATCTCGGCACGTCACGGGCGAATCCGACCAGAAAGGCTGAACATCTCGATCTGGTGTTGTCCTCGCTGGGAAGTCTCGGTGTCTCACGGCTTGTTTCGATCGGAGGAGACGATACTGCGTATTCCGCTCTGAAACTGGAGGAGCGATCGGCCGGGGCCATCCAAGTCGTCCATGTGCCGAAAACCATCGATAACGATCTGGACCTCCCTTACGGGATCCCGACGTTCGGCTTCCAGACCGCCCGACATTTCGGCGTGGAGATCGTGAAAAATCTTATGGTTGATGCGCGGACAACTTCGCGCTGGTATTTCACTGTGACGATGGGACGTAAAGCCGGACACCTGGCTCTTGGCATCGGCAAGGCCGCCGGAGCTACGCTGACGGTTATTCCGGAGGAATTCAAGGAACGCCCGGTGAAACTGCAACGTCTCGTGGATCTGTTAATCGGGGCCATCATCAAGCGGCTCGAAGGCGGGCGGACCGACGGTGTCTTGGTGCTGGCGGAAGGTCTGATTGAAATCTTGGATCAACGAGATCTCGGGGGGCTTGAGCATGTCGGGCGTGATGAACATGGTCACCTGCGCCTCTCCGAGGTGGATGTTGGCGAACTGTTACGGCGCGAAGTGACGAAAGGGCTGAAAGCGCTGGGAGTATCCACGACAATTGTGTCAAAAAATGTCGGCTACGAGTTGCGTTGTGCTGACCCGATTCCCTACGATATTGAATACACGCGCGACCTCGGCTACTGCGCCGCCCAGTACTTGCTTGACGGCGGCACGGCAGCGATGGTGTCGATTCAGGACGGGCGCTTTCTACCGATTCCCTTTAAGCAGATGCTTGATCCCGTTACCGGGAAGGCGAAAGTCAGGATGGTCGATATCGCTTCGCAGTCGTATCAGATCGCGCGACAGTACATGATTCGGCTTCGACGGGATGATTTGAGGGATTCAGCTGTGCTGGGCCGCTGTGCCGCGATGGTCGGGCTTCCACCTGAGGATTTCAGAAAGCGGTTTGAGCCGGTCGCTGCCGGTGAAGGGGATCCGAAGAGAAAGGAATGATCTCATGAACGTGCTTGTTGCGACGGACGGATCGAAATACGGGAAGTGGGCGCTTGAGTGGGTTGGGAAGCTGCCATTCGTGCAGGCGCCGAAGGTCAAGGTGCTGCACGTCCTGGACGTCGCGGCACTTCGCGCGCCCTTTGTCGTCCAGCCGGTTGTAGCGGGGAATGAGCGCTATATCAAGGCTGAGATCGCCCGTATGGAAGCGCATGCGAAGAAGACCAAGAATGAGTCGACGGCCTTGATAAAATCGCTTCATCTACAAGGGCGGGTCGTCCTGGCAAGGGGCGGTGTGAACGCGACTATCGTCAAAGAGGCAAAGAAGGGCGTGCAACTCCTTGCCATGGGCTCACGGGGGTTGGATGCGCTCGATCGCTTCATGTTGGGGAGCGTGTCTACCTATGCGATGCATCATGTGCCTTGCTCGATGCTGG
>NZ_CDLUDY010000191.1:0-4111 GCF_975968855.1 Petrachloros mirabilis | reverse complement strand
GGAAGTGCAGCTACAGGTCATGGGTTCCTACCTCTCTGCCGACAATCCTGAAGTGGCGCGAGTCCGCTCGAGTATCAGCGAGCTGAAGAAACAGCTTCGTATCATGGAGTCAGGAACGGGCGGAAAGGAACGCCCGGGAGGTGATCGGTTGCATCCTGCCATCACGAGTGTGCCGGCTCTCGCATTAGAGTATGGACGTCTGATGCGCGATCTGAAGGTGCAAGAAACACTCTATGCGCTTTTGGTGTCTCAGTACGAACAGGCCAAACTGACGGAAGCTCGAGACACTCCGACGGTTCAAGTGCTCGATCCGGCAGTTCCGGCGGAGAAGAAAAGCCGGCCGAAGATTTCTCTAAACCTCATTATTGCAGGTATGCTCAGTCTGCTCATTGGCATCTTCTGGGCCTTCGTGCGTGAAGCCATCGATCGAAGAAAAGCCCAAGTATTATCCCCTGAAGCGGCCTCCTCATAACCCGAACACAGATCTTTCATCTAAAACCGTGGGAACCGTGGACTACCACTCTTCCGGTTAGTAGCTGCCCCGTTCCGCGCTCAAAATTCTTATGTGTAAGAGTGGATTAGAGAGAGGGAATATGAAAATTGTATGGTTGCGGCAGAAGGATTTGAGGTGCCACTTTCTTTGAACGAAGGTAGCACGCCAAAAAGTATGCTGTGATAGTTCAGATGATTCTCAGCTGCTGACAGGAATCACTCGAATGTACGACGTGACGCTTATGGACGCCGATACCTTTGCCACGTAGCAAGTCCAAGAAACCCCAGTCCGAATGCCAATGCAGTTCCTGGTATAGGAACAGTCTTACCGTTTTCCGACTGCGGCGTAACGACGCTATTTAAGCGAGACGGAGAAGGTGGTGGTGGATTATCTGAGCCACTCTTAAATGGATTGAATCCCATGGCGTGAACGAAACCAGGTATTGCCAAGATTACCGTGAATGCTGCAACGGCAAGGTACTTCATGTTTGTTCCTCCAAATACGTTTATTGAGAATAGGCTCTAGCAAAGGCGAGGCAAGATATAAAAAGTTACAATTTTTGTCTACTGTGGTGAATACGTAGTGTTAGCCCCGGTCTCGTGGACACATTATGTCCCGTTTGGAGGTAGTACCTGAGAAATATTTCCACAGCCTTAAAGGGAAATGAGGATTGGTTGGTTGCGGGGGCTCGATTTTAGCGGCATTTTCAATCCCCTTGCGCATCGCGCTGAAGTAAGAGAGCCGGGGAAGCCGCCCGGATGTGAGAAAAGTTTAACTCGCGGTTTGTTTGTTCGCTAATCCTTCAGAAGATTCTATGGTCTTAGTTCCATCACCTAATGTAAGTCGGCTGCATGGCCCCGATTTTAGCGAGTCAAAACAACCTCTCTGCGAAATGGTGCATCGTCGTGCGGATTCCCTATCAAGCCGTCTCCTTCCTTTAGGGTAGGTCTCCGATTTCAATCCGTGTTGCAGTTTGCGGAATCGGAAGCAGTTCGCATTCATGCATTTGAAGCCCGCGCCGGTCGAGATATTCCTTTTCCGATTGGCATTCTTCCCATGTATAGGGACCGAACATTTTATTCTCGACATGCGCTTGAAAGCGTTCTGGTCCGTACGGGTGCCAGACGGTCGTAATCGTAAAGAGGGGGACGATCAAATACCACGCAATTTGTACCAGCATAAACACTACCTGCCGTCAGCGGTTCGAGACATGCGAATTACTTTCGTTCATGACATGGACGGTCACATCCAGCCATACCGTACTTTCTTAAGCATCGCCAGATTTTTCCTCATTTCGACAGGATTGAATTTTCACCGTCGCTTCATGCCGGGTATCATAGGACTTCCAGTTTAAAGACAGAGGGAAATGGAGGCGGACACGCAGATCGGGCACCACCGAGATAGCCCTGCGCCAGATAGGTTAGAGCGATTTCGAAGCTGAGCTAATCGGGGGTTATGAAGAGTTGTTCAATCTTGTGGTAGGGAGGAGTTTAAATATTGTTGGTTGCGGGGGAAGGATTTGAACCTTCGACCTTTGGGTTATGAGCCCAACGAGCTACCAGGCTGCTCCACCCCGCGCGCGGATGTTAACAAAGCGTTGATTGCCAAGTCAAACGAGGTTCAGCTCTGCCGTTGCTTTCGTTCCGCATGAATGCTAAAGCCATGTCATGCGAATCGTATTCATGGGAACGCCTGATTTTGCGGTTCCATCTCTCGAAGCTCTTTTGAAATCCGGCGACGAAGTAGTCGGCATCGTCACGCAGCCAGATCGTCCGAAGGGCCGCGGTCAGGTCATGGCCTTATCGCCAGTCAAGCAAGTGGCACTGCGCGAGTCCATTCCCATCCTGCAACCGACCAAAATGAAAGATCCGGAGTTCCTTGCCGCACTCACGGCTTGGAGACCGGATTTAATTGCCGTGGCTGCATTCGGTCGCATCCTTCCTCCGGCGATCCTTTCCCTTCCGCCTCACGGCTGCATCAATGTGCATGGCTCGCTGCTGCCGAAATATCGCGGAGCAGGCCCGATCCAATGGGCCATCATCAACGGCGAAACGGAGACCGGTATTACGACGATGCTGATGGACGAAGGCATGGATACCGGCGCTATGCTGCTGCAAGAAGCGATTCCGATCGAACCGAACGATACGGCCGGCAGTCTGTCCCCCAAACTTGCCGAACTGGGCGGTCGTTTGTTGGTCCAGACGATTGCGCAGTTGAAAGCAGGGAGCGTAGTTCCCCGTCCTCAAGACCACGCGAAGGCGACAATGGCTCCTCTGCTGAAGAAGGAAGATGGGGTGATCGACTGGGCATTGCCAGCCCTGTCAATTGCCAATCGGATCCGCGGATTGACTCCCTGGCCCGGAGCCTATACGTTCTTTGGTTCCGATCGATGGACGATCTCGAAAGCTGTGTCCTCGGCAGAACAGTCTCGTGAAACGCCAGGATGCATCGTTGCCGTCGCAAAGGACGCGATCACCGTATCGACGGGAGAAGGTTCTCTCACCCTGCAGGAAATTCAGCCGGCGAATAGTCGTCGGATGACGGTGGCGCAGTACTTGGCCGGCCATTCTGTCGAGATCGGTCAGGAACTGGGCGCGCAACCGGCCACCTAGTTCTTCATAGCCCACTTCTACATGCCCATGCCTCGCAACCGCCGGCTTGCTTCTCTACCTCAGTCAGCCAGATCCGTTGCCCTATCGGTCTTGGTGGAGTCTGTCACATCAGAGGAAGGAGTCGATGTCCTCCTCGATCGCGCCGGTTCGTCGTCTGCATTAGACAGCAGGGATCGTTCGTTGGCCATGGAACTGGCCTATGGCGTGTTGCGTCGGCAGGGTACGATCGATTGGCGGCTTGGATTCGTGCTCGATAAGCCGGTGCACCGCTTGCCGATTCTCGTTCAAATGCTCCTGCGGGTTGGGGCCTACCAGATTTTGTATCTGGAGCGCATCCCGCAGTCTGCTGCGGTGAACGAGTCAGTCAATCTTGCCAAAGCCTACAGCCGAGTAATGGGACGAGATTGGAGCGGCTTCGTGAATGCGGTCCTCCGATCCCTGATCCGCGAGTCAGCGCCGCCGTGGCCTTCGGAACCTCCCAAAGCTCTCGCAGTCCGTTGCTCCGTTCCCGAATGGCTCAGCCGTCGTTGGTTTGAGCGACTCGGCTTGGAGAAAGCTGAGCAGGCCTGTGAACAGACTTGCGGTATTCCTCCTCTCACTGTTCGCGTGAATCGGTTGAAAACAACGAGAGAAGATTTCTTGGCACGGCTCCATCAAGCCGGGATTGCCGCGCAAACCACTGCCGTCAGTCCAGTCGGAATCGTCATTCAAGACAGTGGGCCGGTTCCAGACCTGCCTGGCTTTGTTGAGGGGTTGTTCTACGTTGAGGATGAAGCGGCCCAATTGATTCCGCTTGTTCTCTCACCCCGGCCCGGGGACGTCATTCTTGACGCTTGTGCAGCACCGGGTGGAAAAGCTACCCACCTGGCTGAATTGACGGGAGATCAGGGTGCGGTGTATGCCATTGATCGGAAGGGGCCCCGCCTCGACCTACTACGCAATAATTCTGTCCGTCTCGGAATAAAGTGCATCATTCCACTGGTGGGCGATGTTCGTCATCCATCCG
>NZ_CDLUDY010000190.1:0-8370 GCF_975968855.1 Petrachloros mirabilis | reverse complement strand
TTTCTCTTCGCTCACACCGGTCCTGCCTCTGGACGTTCGTCCAACTCATGGGGCACCGGTGGAGGGGGTCGGTTCATGCCGGCTGACCTTTCCGATTACCGGAAGGAGATCGACCGAATCGATGACGAGATCTTGCGGCTGCTCAACGAGCGGTCCAAGAGCGTGATCGAGATCGGAAAGCTCAAGAAACAGCAGGACGCCGGGGCCAATCTACATACGCCGGCTCGCGAAGCCGCTATTATCGAGCGGCTCGTCAAACAAAACACCGGTCCTTTTCCTTCTGAGGCCATTCGTCCAGTCTATCGTGAGATCATGTCGGCTTCGCTGTCCTTGGAAGGCCCCCAAAAGGTGGCCTATCTCGGCCCCCGGGCAACCTTCACCCATATGGCCTGCATGCAGAAGTTCGGGGCGTCGGCCCAATACATCCCGGTTAACAGTATTAAAGAGGTCTTCAGTGAAGTGGAGCGTGGGAGGGCGAACTTCGGGGTAGTGCCGATCGAGAATACCACGGAAGGCGTCGTCAACCACACGCTGGATATGTTCATCGATTCGAATCTCCTGATTTATGGCGAAGTGCTCCAAGAGGTCTCGCACCACCTGATGTCGAAAACCGGGGTTGCCGAAGATGTGAAGAAGATTTGCTCCCATCCCCAAGCAATCGCTCAATGCCGAAACTGGATTGAGAATCATATGCCACATGTTCTCGTGTCAGAAGTTGCCAGCACCGCTCGTGCCGCCGAGATGTGTTTCGACGACCCATCCATCGCAGCCATCGCGTCTGAGCTGGCAGCGCAGCTTTATGGACTCAAGGTCATCAAGTCCCGTATTGAAGATAATGTGAATAATTTCACCCGATTCCTGGTTTTGTCGCAGAAGCCGCCACAGCGGACGGGGAAGGACAAGACTTCTCTGATGTTGTCGATCAAGGATAAGGTCGGGGCACTCTACGACTTGCTCAGGCCCTTTGCCTCGCACGGCTTGAGCATGACAAAGATCGAATCCCGCCCATCCAGACGGAAGGCCTGGGAATATATATTTTTCGTGGACATCGAAGGACACATTGAAGAAGAGCGGGTCAAGAAGGCCATCGAAGAAATCACCGGTCGCTGCCTCTTCATGAAGGTCCTCGGCTCCTATCCGGCTCATTGTTAACATCATGTCATTGAACGTCCATCCCGATATCGCCGCATTGAGTCCCTACGTGCCGGGCAAACCCATCGAAGAGTTGCAACGCGAAATGGGTCTGCCGCGGGTGATCAAGCTGGCTTCGAACGAAAATCCGTTGGGTCCTTCCCCGAAAGCAATTGCTGTGCTGACCGAAGGGGCTGCCACGTTGCACCGGTATCCAGACGGCGGAGCTTTCCGGCTCCGCGAAGCGTTGGCTGATCGCTGGAAGGTGACGTCGGATCACGTCATTCTCGGCAACGGCTCGGATGAAGTCCTCGGTTTACTGGCACGGGCCTTCCTGTCGCCGGGCGACGAGGCGGTCATGGCGGATCATACCTTTGTCATCTACAAGATGGAGGTTATGGCGGCGCATGGCAAGGCCGTGACGGTTCCGTTGAAAGAGTGGCGACATGATCTGACAGCCATGGCCGAAGCCGTCACGCCGCGCACGAAGCTCCTCTTCGTGTGTAACCCCAACAATCCTACGGGGACGATGGTGTCCGCGGATGAAGTCGAGCAGCTAATGGGTCGTGTTCCCGAGCACGTGATCGTCGTGTTTGACGAAGCCTATTTCGAATACGTCAGAAGTTCCAATTTCCCGGACTCAATGGCCTTTGTGAGGCAGGGGCGGAACGCTATCGTGCTGCGGACGTTTTCGAAGATCTATGGCCTGGCCGGATTGCGGATCGGCTACGGAGTGACGACGCCGGAGATCACGAATTTTCTCAACCGCGTGAGGCCGCCGTTCAATGCCAACAGCATCGCGCAGCGCGCGGCGCTTGCCGCCTTGGGCGACGATGAGCATGTCGCGAGGAGTCGGTCGGTCAATCAGGCCGGGATGGAGCAGATAGTCAAGGGGCTGACAGCTCTGGGGTTCGCGCCGATCCCGAGCGAAGCGAATTTCGTGTACGTGGATATTGGACGAGACGGCGGGCAGGTTTTCGACGCGTTGTTGCGTCAGGGCATCATCGTCCGGCACATCGAAGGGCGCATGATTCGTGTCACGATTGGGCAGGTAGAGGAAAACGAAGCTTTCCTGACCGCGCTCGCACGAGTGGTACAGGCGGGTTGAGCAAAAGGTGAGGGAGTTATGATCATTGTGTTGAAGCCGGAAGCGACGGAACGGGAAGTCGATCATATTGTCGATCGGCTCCGCGAATTGGGTTTGAAATCGCAACTGTCGACGGGACAGGAACGGACAATTATCGGCGTGATCGGCGACGACCGCATCCTCCAGAATCAGCCGCTCACGGCCTTGCCGGGTGTTGAAAGCGTGTTGCCGATCTTGGCTCCGTGGAAGTTGGTGAGCAGGGAGTTCAAGAAAGAAGGCACGATCATCGACGTCGGGGGAGTCAAGATCGGCGGCAACAAGCTGGCGATCATGGCCGGTCCCTGCGCGGTCGAGCGGCTCGAATTGACGGTCGGGATTGCCCATGAGGTGAAGGCCGCAGGCGCGACTATCCTCCGCGGCGGTGCGTATAAACCGCGCACCTCCCCCTACTCATTCCAGGGATTGGGACGGGAAGGGCTCGACTACCTGCTTGAGGCAAAGAAGCAAACCGGTTTGCCGGTGGTGAGCGAGATCCTCGATACCCGAGATATCGAACTGTTCCTCGAGAAAGCGGACATCATCCAGATCGGCGCCCGCAACATGCAGAACTTCGAGCTGCTGAAGGAGGTCGGTGCCTACGACAAGCCCGTACTGTTGAAACGTGGCCTCTCCGCAACGATCAAAGAGTTCCTCCTGTCGGCGGAATACATCATGTCGCGCGGCAATCGAAACGTGATGCTCTGCGAACGGGGTATCAGGACATTTGAAACGCAATATCGCAACACGCTCGATCTGGCCGCGATCCCGACGTTGAAGGAACTTTCGCATCTCCCCGTCATTGTCGATCCCAGCCATGCGACTGGTAAGTGGAATCTCGTCGCGCCGATGTCGAAGGCTGCGGTAGCGGCGGGAGCTGATGGCATCCTGATCGAGGTCCATTCAAATCCGGAATGCGCCTTGTGCGACGGCGAAGAGTCGATCAAGCCGGTAAAGTTCAAGGAATTGATGCAGGACATGAGAAAGATCGCGATCGCGGTCGGTCGAGAATTATAAGGAGGGTGCCGGGCGTCCGGTTCTCTTTTGAAAAGATGGCACCACACTTTTCACAAGTCACCATCATCGGCGTCGGGCTGATCGGCGGATCACTCGGTATGATTCTGCGCCGGAAAGGGATTGCCTCGACCGTCATCGGTGTTGGGCGTCGTATCGAGAATCTGAAGACGGCAGTCGAACTCGGCGCCATCGACCGGTATGTCGTCGATCCGAAAGAAGGCGTGAAGGATGCGGACGTCGTCGTGCTGGCAACTCCGGTTGATACGTACGATCGTCATTTGAAAGAGTGGGCCTCCTGCTTGAAATCCGGCGCCATTGTCACCGACGTGGGCAGCGTGAAGGGCGAACTCGTCGTACAATCTGAGCGGGCCATGCCTCAAGGAGTTCACTTTGTGGGAGCCCATCCGATTGCCGGCAAGGAAAAGACCGGTGTCGCGGCAGGATCCGAACAGCTCTTTCAGGGCGCACGGTGCATCCTGACGCCGACCAAGAACACGAATCAAGAGGCGCTCGTACAAGTCCGGGCTATGTGGCAGGAGACAGGGTCGGTGATGCTGACGATGGATCCTCATCTCCACGACAAGATTCTTGGAGCCGTAAGTCATCTTCCGCATGTGGCTGCGTTTGCACTGATCAATGCGTTGATCGATATCCGGCGGGAAGTTCCTGCGCTCGATCTAGCCGGTCATTCGGGAGGCGGCCTACGGGATACCACCAGGATTGCCGCCAGTTCTCCTGAAATGTGGCGAGACATCTTTTTATGGAATCGTGAGAATGTCGTGTCGTTTATCGAAGCCTATGAACAATCTCTCGGACAGCTGAAACAGTTGATCAAATCCGGCGATGTGGCAGGGATCGAAAAAGAATTGGAGCGGGCGAAACAGGAGCGGGAGAAATTTCCCGCCCGTGCAACTCTTAAGGCATAGTCATGGCTTTACTCACAATCACGCCTGGCAAGCCGTTGCGAGGCAGGTTCGCTGTTCCGGGCGATAAATCGATCACGCATCGGGCGATCATCCTGACTGCTCTGGCCGAAGGAGTGGGAAGGATCTCGCGGTATTGCTGTGGCGAGGATTGCCTGAACACGATGCGCGCGCTGCAGGCGCTTGGTGTCAGGATCGAGGAGACGGTTGATGAGTTACGTGTCCACGGGAAGGGCCTTTGGGGGCTCACCGAACCGGGCGGTGTTGTCGATTGCGGCAACTCAGGAACGGGCATTCGTCTTCTGACAGGCCTGTTGGCCGGGCAAGACTTCTTCACCGTGCTGACGGGCGATGCATCGATCCGCCGTCGCCCAATGGGACGGATCGTCAAGCCGTTGCGGGAAATGGGCGCGACCATTGCCGGGCGGAAAGGCGGCGAACTTGCGCCATTGGCCGTCAATGGCACGAGGCTCAGAGGCATCACATACGCGTCTCCCGTGGCTAGCGCTCAAATTAAGTCTTCGATCCTGCTGGCTGCATTGTTTGCTGAAGGCACGACGCGTCTGTCCGAGCCGCGTCTGTCACGCGACCATACCGAACGGCTCTTTCAATTTTACGGTCTGCCGCTCAAGCGTGAAGGAACTACGTTAGTAATGGAGGGACGGCCAACCGTTGGTTGGACTGCTGTACCGGAGTTGATGATCCCGGGCGACCTGTCTGCTGCAGCCTTCTTCATCGTGGGCGCGTCGATTGTTCCTGGATCGGACGTCACTATCTCCGGAGTCGGAGTGAATCCCACGAGAACCGGGGTGCTGGAGGTCATGAACCGCATGGGTGCTGATATCCAGTTGCTCAACAAGCGGGATGTAGCGGGAGAGCCTGTTGCGGACATTCGCGTCAAATCCGCTTCGCTAAGAGGGACACGAATTGGACCGGAACTCATTCCCCAAACGATCGATGAGTTTCCTGTTCTTTGCGTTGCCGCAGCAGTGGCGGAAGGCGAAACGATTATCACCGGGGCGGAAGAACTGCGTGTAAAAGAGAGTGATCGGATTGCCACCATGGCGACAGAACTTCGTGCCATGGGTGCCAAAATGACTGAGAAACCTGACGGCATGGTGATTCAAGGTCTCGGTCGACCGAAAGAGAATGGTCGTTTGAATGCGACAGAGGGACACAGTCATGGAGACCACCGTGTGGCCATGTCGATTGCCATAGGGGGGTTGACTGCTTCTGCAGCCACCGTGATCAATGAAACAGATTGTATCGAGACGTCGTTCCCAGGCTTTCATCGCAAGTTGTTGGATTTATTGACTGAAAATCATTGACCGTTATAATGAGGCCTGTTGTGGTTGGCATTAGGATTGAGAGAAGGAGCCGGTTCCTATGATCGTCGCGATCGATGGACCGGCAGGAGTCGGTAAGAGTACAGTGGCGAGGCTTCTCGCTTCACGACTCAGGTATCTCTATCTTGACACCGGAGCGCTTTACCGCTCGGTTGCCTGGGCGGTCTTGCAGCAGGGCCATGACCCGAACGATTCAGAGGCGGTCGCGGCGCTTTTGCCGACCTTGTCCCTCCAGATGCAGGTCAAGAACGGAGGAGTCAGTATTTCCGTCAATGGGAAGGATGTGACAGGAGAGTTACGGACACCGGCGGTTTCGGCTGCCGCGTCGGTTGTTTCGGCAATCCCGGCAGTCCGTGCCTGGCTCCTGCCGGTTCAGCGTCGAATCGGTGAGAAGGGTTCTGTCGTTGCGGAGGGTCGCGACATCGGGACGAAAGTATTTCCCGATGCAGAGGTGAAATTCTTCCTCGAGGCGGATGCGACCGTACGGGCGGAACGCCGCCATCGGGAACTCGTGGCTGCTGGCCATTCGGGGGCCATTGAACAGACCAGTGCCGAGATATCCGGACGTGACAAGCGGGATCGTTCGCGCGCTGTCGCTCCGCTGATACCGGCAGAGGACGCGCACCATATCGATACCTCGGCTTTGTCCATCGAGGATGTGGTGAATCAGATGCTGGCTGTTGTGACGGCCAAATTGTGAGTTCGGTCGCGTACGGGTTGCTATGGATTGTGACGCGGGCAGTGGCGTGGCTTTGTTTTCGCTATCGTGTCGTCGGCTCGGTACCGAAGACAGGAGGGCTGCTCATTGCAGCGAACCATGCCAGCTATTTCGACATTCCGCTGCTCGGTTGCGGAATGACCAGGCGGGCTTGGTACCTTGGCAGAAGCGATTTGTTCCCGATTCCAGGCTTGAAGGGGATTTTGCGGTGGCTGGGATGGATCCCGCTGAAACTCGGCCGTCTAGATCGCAAGGCCTTCGATAAAGCGATTGAGTTAATTAAACAGGGGAAGGTCGTCGTGATTTTCCCAGAAGGAAGCCGGAGTCACGATGGTCGGCTTCGGGAAGCGAAGCCGGGTCTAGGCATGATCGTCGCTCAGACGGGCTGCCCGGTCATTCCGGCGTATTTGAAGGGGACTTTCGAGGTCCTGCCTTCTGGATCGAAGCAGCCACGGTTCCACCCGGTGGCTGTGCTGTTCGGGGAGCCTCTGAGGTTCCCTCAACCGGAGGGACGTGAAAACGGGGACACGAAGAAATTTTATCAGGACGTGAGTCGAACGGTGATGGAGAGGATCGCCGCGTTGGGTGAGGTTGAATCGCCCAACCGTCGCCCCACTGCTGAAGCTCGCAACGCTGAGCCAGCTTCGGTGGCAACCACAATCAGCACCCGACAACAGTCGGAAGAGTAGGAAAGCCTCATGAGTACGGTGTCGAAAACCAGTGAGCCACAATTAGACCGCGATGCCCTCGCCGCGTTGTATGAGGAGACCTTCAAGAACCTTGAAGAGGGAACCATAACCGAAGGCCGTGTCGTTGCCTTGACGAAAGACAAGGTCGTCGTTGACATCGGGTATAAGTCGGAAGGAATGATCCCGTGCGATCAGTTCTCCGAGGAAGACCTGAAGAATATCAAGATCGGTGATCGGCTTCAGGTGTACATCGAGGAGTGCGAAGACGCCGACGGCAATCTGGTTCTTTCCAAAGAAAAAGCCGACAAGATGAAGATTTGGGAAGAATTGGAAAAACTCTACAAAGACGAGAAAAGCATCGATGGAAAGGTCATCTCGCGGATCAAGGGCGGCATGATGGTGGACATCGGCGTGAAGGCGTTCCTGCCTGGTTCCCAGATCGATCTGCATCCCGTGCGGGATCTCGACGGCTTAGTCGGCCGGACTTTCCCGATGAAGATCATCAAGATCAACCATCGCCGCGGCAATGTCGTGGTTTCCCGTCGCGTCCTGCTGGAAGAGACGAGGGACAAGAAACGGCAGACGACACTTGCCACGTTGAAAGAGGGGCAACTGATCCAGGGAATGGTCAAGAACATCACCGACTATGGAGCTTTCATCGACCTTGGCGGCATCGACGGACTCCTCCACATCACCGACATGTCGTGGGGGCGTGTCGGACATCCGTCAGAAATGTTCAACGTCGGTGACCGTGTGGAAGTGACCGTGCTTAAATACGACCGTGAGACCGGCCGTATTTCGCTTGGCCTCAAGCAGAAATCCGCTGATCCTTGGACGAATGTAGCCGGGAAGTATCCCGTTGGCACCCGCGTTAAAGGGCGCGTTGTGAGCCTGACCGACTACGGGGCGTTCATCGAATTGGAACCGGGTGTCGAAGGGTTGGTCCATGTCTCGGAAATGTCCTGGACACACGAAGTACGTCACCCGTCCCGTGTGGTTGCCATAGGCGATCAAGTTGAAGCTGCGGTATTGAATGTCGATCCGGCCAGCCGGAAGATTTCACTCGGCATGAAGCAGACCGCGCCAAACCCATGGGATATGGTCGAGGGGAAGTACCCCATCGGCACTCGCATCGAGGGTAAGGTCAAGAGCCTGACCGATTTCGGCGCCTTTATCGGACTCGATGAGGGGATCGATGGTCTTATTCACATCTCCGATATGTCCTGGACGAAACACATCAAACATCCGTCCGAACTCTTCAAGAAGGGCCAGAAGGTCGAAGCGGTTGTGCTTCGAATCGATAAGGAAAAGGAACGGCTGTCACTCGGGTACAAGCAGCTATCCCGCGATCCGTGGGATGACGAAATCCCGAGCCGATATCGTGTTGGCGATTCGGCAACCGGCAAAGTCAGCAAGGTGGCGG
>NZ_CDLUDY010000189.1:0-6257 GCF_975968855.1 Petrachloros mirabilis | reverse complement strand
GACGTCTCGCGCAAGTTCAGGTTCGCAGAGACTTGTGATGCCTCCGCACATCCGCCGGAGTCCCTGTTTAGGAAAACGCTTGTCCATCTGATCCCAGTGTTGTTTGACGAACGACCAGCCCAGGCGTCGTCCGTACACATTACCCATGACTGCGCTCACAAGGAACGGCGCATCCTGAACGCGGATGTTGCCATCGAGCGTCTTTGCCAAGGTTCGCTCGAGTAGGGAGGACTGTCGAAAAGTGGCAAGAGAGAAAAGGTATCGCCGTTCCTCTTGTGGTGTCGCAGCGGTCATAAACCGCTCAGTAAACTCCTCGTACCGTGCTGCGTCTCCCGTAAAAGCCATAATGGACACGATCGCGGGTAGCAAATTCGGGTCGACAGATTCCGGTTGGCTGCGGAATACTTGATACAGCTCAGCAGCACGAGCTTGTGTGGCTGCATCATTGCCGAGTCGACCCAAGGCGTGGAGCAATTCACCGCGCAGCTGTCGGGTGAGTTCGCTCTCGCCAGGTTTTGGTGTCCACCCAAGATCCATTGCGGCCGCGGCGATTCTGGAGCGGACAAAAGATTCGAGCAAGGGACGATCTGATGGCTCGATGATCCGATTTAAGAAGGCAAAGGATTCGATGAGAACGACCCAGACGTTCTTGTCTGTTTCCTCTGTGAATCGCCTCGTAAAATCAAGGTAGTCTGAGAGGGGCATGAGGCCTGCGACCGTTGAGGCCCATGCGTCGTTGACCAGGCTGAATCGTTCAATCGCGGCCAAACTGTTGAGGCCGGCATTCAACAGTCGCTTCATGAGCTGAGGCCCATAGCAAACACGATAGAATCCCTGCCCGCCCGCGTTGACGACGGCGTATTGGCAATCTGGAGGCAGTGCGATGGTTGCATGCTCATCGGCCAGCAACACCCGTTTCGATTCCTCCGTACCACGAGTCAAAAACCGCAATTGAATGGGAACCTGCCAGGTCGCAGATGAGGCGTCTGGCAGATAAGTAAAGCGCTGTTGCGTCAAGAGCAGTTCGCCACGCTCGTTCAGTTCTGCTGTGATGAGGGGGTAGCCTGGTTGAAAGATCCAGCTGTCCATCAGGTCAGGAACCGGCTGCTTGGCAGATTTCCCAAGCGAGATCCAAAGGTCTTTCGTATCAGCGTTCCCGTACGCATGGGCACGGAGGTAGTCACGGACTCCATCGCGGAAGACAGTTGGTCCGATGTGTTGCTCCAACATGCGGAGCACAGATGCTCCCTTCTCATAGGTCAACACGTCGAACATCGCATCGGCGTCTTTCGGCGCACGAACTTCGTATTCGATCGGTCTCGTGCTGTGAAGTCCGTCAACAGCGAACGCGGCGGCGCGAGAGACGCTGAACGAATCCCATCGTTTCCATTCCGGCTTCCAGTAGTCGACGGCGAGCATCTCCATGAACGTGGCGAATGCTTCGTTCAGCCAGAGTCCGTTCCACCAGGACATAGTGACCAAATCACCAAACCACATGTGGGCATTTTCATGCGCGACCACGTCGGCGACACGCTCAAGCTCGGCGTGTGTCCCGCTCTCCTCATCGACGAGTAACGCGGTTTCACGAAAGGTGATTGCCCCGAGATTCTCCATCGCTCCCGAAGCAAAATCGGGAATGGCGAGGAGATCGAGTTTGTCCCCCGGGTAAGGGATGCCGTAGTAGTGCTCGAAGAAGCCCAGCGAGGCCGCTGCAATTGCTTGGCCAAATCTCGTGAGACGCGATTTGCCCGGCACGGTCCACAGACGCAAGGGCGTCTTCCCGACAAGAGTCGGAGCAGTCGCCTCGATCTGTCCGACGACGAAGGCAACCAAATAGGTGGACATCTTCATGGTCTCGGCAAACCGGACGATCTTCTTCTCTCCTTCGAGAATTTCCGAGACGATCGCGCTGTTTGATACGGCTGTGAGTCGACGATCAATCACAAGAGTCGTCTCGAACACGGCTTTGAAATCCGGTTCGTCCCAACAAGGGAACGCGCGGCGCGCGTCTGTAGCTTCGAATTGCGTCGCCGCCAAAGTGTGGCTAATACCGGCTTCATCCCTGTAGGTACTTCGATAGAAACCGCGAAGCTTGTCGTTGAGGGTTCCCTGAAACTCGAGATAGAGTCGCCACTCACCGGGCGTGATCGTTTGGGGAACCCTCAATATGGCGCGTTGGAGCGCCTCGTCGATGACAACAGAGGCAATTTGACGTCGCCCATCCTGCTGTTCGAACGCCACATGCTTCACCGTAAGATCAACGGCGTTCAGCACTATCTCTTCGGTTGATTCCAAGACGGTCAGGCTGATGGTTGCATGTCCGTGGAATCGGGCCGTGTGTAGGTCGGGTTCCAGTTGGAGTTCGTACCTCGTTGGAAAAACGTGGCGCGGGAGTCGATAGGGATCGGGCGTGTGCTGATTTAGTTTGTCGGTCATATCTTCCTCTTTTGATCCATAGGTGTCGGCGTGGACGAAAGGTGCGTGAAGATATTGCGAAAGCAGGTTCGTGACCGATAGGGTTAAGAGAGTCTTGGTTCCCTCGGCAAGTTTTTGTAGCGCTTGGCGTCTGTTAAACGATTCCTCGTGCTCGTCCGGCGTTGTGGGTTTCGGTTCCATGAGGTGTTCCCACGATGAGCAGGTCCGTTCGGCCGACGAACAGGCCGGTCTCGACAATCCCGGGGATTTGGTTTAGAGCCATTTCAAGGTTTTTCGGGTCGTCAATTTTTTCGACGTGCACATCCACGATCACATTGCCCGCCTCGGTTTTAAACGGAATCCCGTTGCGATCTCGAAGTACTACGTGGCTTTTTGTGAGAGCCTCGATTTCCCTTGCCGTGCTTCCCCACCCAAACGGAATGACTTCGATGGGAAGCGGAAAGGTTCCCCCGAGTACGGGGACTTGTTTGGTATGATCGATCAGTACGATGAATTTTCGTGCCGAGGCCGCGACGATCTTTTCTTTTAAGAGGGCCCCCCCTCCGCCTTTGATCAGATTGAATTGAGGATCGACCTGATCAGCCCCATCGATCGCCACGTCAATGATCCAACGGTTGTCCGCATCGATCAAAGTGATGCCGGACTGTTTGGCCAGCATCGCCGTTTCCTGCGAAGTTGCCACGCCCCGCAAGCTCATGCCTGCTTTTACCTTCTCGCCGAGCGCAATGACCATATGTTTCGCGGTCGACCCGGTTCCCAACCCCACGACCATGCCGTCGGCAACGTATTCGACGGCCTTGAGCGCGGCGGCCCGTTTTAATGAGTCGAGGTCAGTCTGGGTCATGATTGAGCCAGTTGCGCGGCTGTGGAGGCGGCCCCTAGGAGAGCGGTCTCTTGGTTTTGGACGACATGGACCGGAATGTTGCTCATCAGACGCTTGTAGCGCCCCTTGTTCGTAAAGGCTTTCATGAAGGTGCCGTCTTTCAATTTCTGGAGCAGTTTGGGAGCCATCCCGCCCCCAAGGAAAACGCCGTTGATGGCCATCGCCTTTAAAGCTAAATTGCCGGCCTCGGCTCCATAGATGGACGCAAAGAGGTCGAGGGCTTGCTTCGCAATTTCCGCTTGCCCCTTCAATCCTGCTTCTGAAATTTCCGCAGCGGGGTCTCCGGCATTGATTTTTTCGGCTAACCAGGTTGGTTCGCTTTTCTTGCTGTCACGCACATACTCATAAATGGCATGAAGGCCAGACCCTGAGAGGACACGCTCGTAACTAACGTGGAGGTACTGGCTGCGAATATGACGGAGCAATTCGATCTCGTTGTCAGTGTTGGGGGCAAAGTCGGCGTGACCCCCTTCAGAAGGCATCGGCTTATACTTCGTCCCGTCCCAAAATAGGATGCACTCGCCGAGACCTGTTCCTGCGGCAATGAGTGCGATGGCTTGGTTCTGTAACGGGGGCGAGCCTGCATTCAAGGTGACCAATTCATCCGGACGGAGAAGCAGGATTCCATGGGCCATGGCTTCGAGATCGTTGAGCAAGCGGACGTGGGGAATGTCGAATTGCTTCGCCAGCGCGGCTCCGTCGACAACCCACGGAAGATTCGTCGTACGGCAATGGTTTTGAATGACAGGACCCGCAACTCCAAAACAGGCCGCTGTGATCTTGAGAGGCTCGGCCGCTTTTGATTCCGACGGTATTTGCCCCTGGTCTTCAGTGCCACGTTCGAGTTCGTCGAGCGGTACGGGCGGCTTCGGTGGGGTTAAAAACTCCGAGAGCATTTCATCAAGCGATCCATAGTCTGCGCTGTGAAACGTCTCCAGGCGAACGGGCTCAACACGCTCCATGGTCCAATCGAATAGGGCAAGATGGGTTTTTGTTCCTCCGATATCTCCCGCAAGAATCATGTGTTCCTCATTTGTCTCGCGTCAATCTTTCGCCAATTGCGCCGCTGAGGCGGCATCCAGCAGCCAGATGAGGCGTCCTTGTTCCGGTTTGACCAAAGCAGCAGGCACCCGTCTTTCTGCCGCCACGTCTGGTTCAAGGATTGTTTTCACCATCTCTGCCTTGTTGGCGCCCGTGACAAGAAACAGTACCACATTCGCCCGATTGATCACACCTAGCGTGAAGGTCAATCGTGTCGGTATTTCTGATGGGGCGTGCCCAACGGTCACACAACGTTCCTCCTCTTCTGCGGAAGAGGTTCCAGGGAAAATTGAAGCTGTATGGCCGTCATGCCCTAACCCAAGGAGAACGAGATCAAGCATCGGCCAACTGCCTGTTCCCCCTCTGCAAGCGGCACGAAGGTGTCTTTCGTAATCTCTGGCGGCAAGTTCGGGATCCGGCGCCTCTCCGAGCATCCGATGGACCTGATCCGGATGGATCGAGAGGGGTTTAAACAGTAATCGATTAGCGAGGCCGAAATTGCTCTGCGGATGGTCAGGCGGAACACAACGTTCGTCGCTGAAAAAAAAGATGGTGCGCGTCCAATCCAAACGGCTTTTATTCGAGCAGGAAGACAAGGCTCTGTATAGTCGTTCCGGTGTATTGCCTCCAGAAAGCGCGATGACGAATTGACCGTAGTCCTGTATGGCCTGTGCACCGATCTCCAGAACGAGATTCCTCGCCACCTCGGCCCACCCATCGTGATCGGGAGCGATGAGGATTTCGGGTGAGAAAGGCATCTTATTTTTTGCGAGCGGGCTTGCGAGCCCGACGTTTTGTGCGAAAAGGCCGTGCGGCAGAGGAAAGTGAGAATGATCGAATGATGTCGGTGATGGTTGCGGGAGGATTGTTCTCCAATGATACGGCAATGACGTCGCGTTGGTGGGCGCGGAGCGCCTGCACATCTCCCACTGCCTGCGCTTGAGCGAGGGTGCTAAACGTGAACGGTTTCCCAGGGATCGTGAGATCCTGCTTCATCTCCTCAACAAGTTGGAGATAGACCCCGCTCCCGCGTCCCCCCTTATGTAACTGTCCTGTGGAATGCAGATAACGGGGACCGTATCCTGCCGTTGTCGCCACATGAAAACGTTTGATTAGCGCGGCCCGCAACGAACGGACCGCGCGCTCCAGTTTTGATGAAGGAGTCCCGTAGATCAAAATGGCGACATAGGTCCCAGGCCGGCAGAACCGCTTCAGTTTCGAACCGGCTTGGGCCGGAGTGGCCATGGTTGTCTTGGGCAAGCGGCCTGTCGCCGAAACGGTACCTAGCATGCGGGAGGTGTTGTCCTTACTCTCTTGGACGTTCGGCTGATCGAATGGATGGATACCGAGCAAATGACCGGCGACGGCGGTCGCCCATTCCCATCTGAAAAATTCTGCTCCTAGATCATAACGATCGCGTAGATTGAGGGTGAGGACGGGATGATTGAATCGCACAAGATGATCGACCAGTCGGTCGATCGACCGATTGCGATCTTTTTCCAGTCGAAGATAAATGAATTGTCTGTCTTGACCGTAAGCGGAAGCCGAGGCGAGCGGCTCTTCAGCAACCGGGATCAACCCTTTCCCATCTTTACCTGTACTTTCCGCGAGCAATTGTTCGGCCCAGAGTCCGAAACTCGTGATGGCGGGGGAAGAGAAGATTGTTACTTTGTCGCGGCCTGCGCGGGCCAGTGCTCCCATCATTGCGCCAAGTTCGGCACCGGGATTGTCGTCGATCGGATCATGAAGTCGGCAACGTTCGGCCATCGTCTCCGCCCGGTCCAGTAATCTGTCAATATCGATTCCCAGCAGTGCGGCTGGCACCAAACCAAAATAGGAAAGAACTGAGTACCGTCCGCCGATGTCGGGTTGGTTTGTGAAAATTCGCCAAAATTGG